>JALSTN010000242.1 GCA_026983735.1 Saprospiraceae bacterium
AATAAATGTATTATAAAATTTCTGCAGCTATGTAACCGCTGCGCTCTCACATGAATTTTTTTAATTATCTTTCTGTGTGAATTTATAATTAATAAAATTCATGTTCGTTTCATATCTTTAAAATTTTCTAATAAATTGATAATAAATGTATTATAAAATTTCTGCAGCTATGTAACCGCTGTGCGCTCACATGAATTTTATTTCATAGTTGCAAATCTAATAAATAAAAGTGATGCAAGACGATGCCGGCAGCCACGGAAACATTAAGGGATTCACAGTCCTCCGTCTGCTGAATGGAAAAAGTAGCATCGGATATTTTAAGGAGTTCCCGGCGTACACCTTGTCCCTCTGAGCCAAGAATAATCGCTTTCGGGCCTTTGTCTTCAATACTATGAAGAGCTATGGAGCCTGTATTTTTATCTGCCGAATAAATCTTCACTCCAAAGGTACGCAATTGGTTCAATGCGTTTTCCAGATTGGCTACCCTAGAGACCTTAAGGCGCCAAAGAGCACCCGTAGACGCTTTTACCGCAAAGTGGTTAATCTCAGCACTATGGTTTACGGGTATAACGATCGCATGCACTCCAAAGGCAAGGGCAGAACGGGCGATCGCCCCAAAGTTGCGCACATCCGTCACCCGATCCAATACCAGTATAAAAGGGGACTCCCCATTTTCAAATATCTGAGCGAGGATATCATCAAGATTGTAAAATGCAATCGGCGAGCCAAATGCTACTACTCCTTGGTGATTGCCCTTTACAAGAAAATCCAGTTTTTGTTGGGGAACTTTTTTAAAGGGAATATTGCGTTGCTTTGAGGTCTTTCTAAGTTCTACTTCCACTTCGCCCCTCAGGTCTTGTTGAACAAGTATTTTGTCGATGGACGCACCGGATTGAAGGGCTTCCAAAACGGGATTTCGACCGAAGTATATTTGGGTTTGGTCTTGTTTTTTCATAATTCTTTTACGTCTATTACTTAGAAAAAAACTGTATTGAAAATTCTACTTAGATGGAACTGCATCAGAAATTAGGTTCTAATCACGACTTCTACGCAACAAATAGCCTCCTTAATCCCTTTAATTCCTTTAAGAGTACTTCATTTTAACATTTAATTTCCAAAAATGATTTACTTTTGGCAATGGACTGAAGGAAAACTCGTGTTCATTTCATACCAAATCAAAAAATTGTGCGAGGGAATCTTCGGTTTTTGACTCTATTTACAATTAGAAACATTCGTTTTAAATTTCTTTTTATCCTTCTCTAAGTTATTAACTTTAAAACCAATATTGCATGAGAATTAGTATCTTACTTTTGTTATTCTTTACCACCGCTATTATAGCACAATCCCAAACTCCAAAAGCCATCGTCTCCGACTATCTGAATACACATAGCTCTGAGTTTGGCTTATCTTCTGAAGATATATCGGATTTTATCATCAGCGATGCTTACGAGACCCAACATAACGAGGTAAAGCATATCTATGTACAACAGAGGTACCACGGTATTCCTATTTACAACGCGATCACTTCCTTTTATGTAGATAGGAATAAAAAAATCAGTATGACGGGCAATCGATTTATCCCACTTTTGAAGGATAAAATCGTAGGCGATCAACCCAATATTTCAGCTTTGGAGTCGATTAGAAAGGCTGTAGAAGTATTGGGCATACCGGGAGCAATTATTCCTAACAGTGTGACAACTCGAAATGAAGGAGAAGGAATCGTTTTGGAAAATATTAATTTTTCTAATGTTCCTGTACATGTAAAAAAAGTATATACTCCAGCCAAGGATGGCAAGATATATTTGAGTTGGGATATGGCTATCGCGCGCAAGGACAATTCTGATTATATAAGCCTGAGGATCAACGCGCTTACAGGGGAGCTGGTCGATAAATCGAATTGGACGGTATACTGCGATATGAACCATCTCCGGGGATTGGGGCATCGGTCTACGCATATGCGTTCTGCATCTCCCATCGAAACAATCTCAAAAGCTCAAATGCCTCTACCTTTAGCAAAAGGATCGTACAGAGTAGTTGCATTGCCTGCCGAGAGTCCGATTCACGGCACCTTCCAATTGCTCCAAGGTCCGGCGAATGATCAAGCAAGTCCATTGGGATGGCATGATAACAACACCCAGAAATTTACGATTACAAGAGGAAATAATGTACACGCATATGCGGATAAATTTAGTGCTGAGAGCCCCAGTTCACCGGAACCGGATGGTGGGGCAAACTTAGTATTTGACTTCCCCTACGATTCATCTCAGACGATAGAATCTGAAAACAACTTACATGCAGCTACCACCAATTTATTCTATATGAATAATATGATGCATGATATCCTTTACGGTTTTGGCTTTGATGAAAATGCCGGAAATTTTCAAGACTACAACTTTGGTAAAGGAGGAGTGGAAGGAGATCATGTAGTCGCCCAAGCCCAAGATGGAGGTGGACGTAATAACGCCAACTTTGCTACACCCGGTGACGGTAGTTCTCCGAGGATGCAGATGTTTTTATGGGATGGATCTAATGGAAGCACGGTCAATGTGGTATATGATGATGGTACATCTTCTTCCGTAGATGTCATTCCGGCCAGTTACGGCGGGGAGATTCCTTCTCCTCCGATAGAAGCTGAAGCGATAATAGCGGATGATGGAAGTATCAATCCAACGAGAGCTTGCAATGCTCCCCTTCAAGCCATGAACGGAAAAGTCGCTTTAATAGACCGCGGGACCTGCGAGTTTGGAACAAAATCCCTCCACGCACAGGAGGCCGGAGCGATAGCTGTACTCGTTTGTGGATTTGACAATTCGAGAGTGAGAATGGCACCGGGAGCAGATGGAGGTTCGGTAACGATCCCCTGTTTTTATGCACCTAAGGAAGCATGTGATGAAATAAAATTATTGACGGAAGGGTCGTTTAAACTCCGAATAGGAACGGAGGTAGTTCAAGATTCTTCTATTAACGATGGAGATTTTGACAATGGTGTAATAGCACATGAGTTTAGCCATGGTATCTCCAATAGACTCACTGGAGGGCCGAGCAATTCCGGGTGCCTTAGCAATGGAGAACAGATGGGAGAAGGCTGGAGTGATTTCTTTGCACTTGCTTTGACCCACCGACCGGGTGACAAAGGAACAGACCCGAGAGGGATCGGCAACTATGTCACTTCACAGCCCGTAGATGGACCCGGCATCAGGGATAAGCCTTATTCTACGGACATGTCGATTAACGATTTTACCTATTTTACAGCCAGAACCTTGAGTATACCGCACGGATTGGGTTCTGTGTGGTGTATGATGCTATGGGAGATGTATTGGGCGTTGGTAGATGAATACGGCTACGACGCTGACCTATCAAACAAAAATTCAGGCAATGCGATTGCCATTCAGTTAGTAGTAGATGGTATGAAATTGCAACCATGCCAGCCCGGATTTGTAGATGGGCGTGATGCTATATTATTGGCAGACAAAATGAATAATAATGGAGTTAATAGTTGTTTAATCTGGAAAGCTTTTGCCAAAAGGGGCTTGGGATATGGTGCTAACCAAGGAAGCAGTGCTTCCATAGGAGATGAAGGGGAAAAAGAGAGTTATGAAGTGCCTCCTTTATGTCAAAATAAGTTGAGGACCTGGAAGACTATGACGGAACTGATTACAGCAGGTGAAAATATAGATGTCCAATTAAAAATTGCAAATAATAAACCCGACTCTTCCTTTCATATCGTGGTTAAAGATCATATTCCTCAGAAAACTTCTTATGTGATGGGTTCGGCCAATATAGCTCCTGTCGTCGATGGCAATACACTCACATGGACCTTTGATGTAATGACCCCTCTTGAAGAACAAACGATAACCTATCAATTAGCTTCAGATATCAACAATAAATCCATTTTACATTGGTCGGAGCGTATCGAAGATGGAATAGATGTATTTGATACACGATGGAAGGATATCTCCATTAAAGGAGCGAACCTATGGGATGTTACTGATGAATATCAACACAGTGGTAATTCGGCATTTTACATCTACAGTGACCCGGCAGAAAATGATCAACATGCATTCATGAGAGAAGCGGTAAAGTTGGACCAAGACCAACCTGTCATCCGATTTTATCATTGGTACAACTTGTCAAGTGATAATGGCAAACCGGCTGTGGGAACTGTAGAATTATCCTTTAATGCCGGCCCTTTTCAATTGGCTAAAAATCTGTTTTTCCAAAATGGATTTACTGGACCCATTCCATATGGTACTTTCGTAGAACCATTCTATGAGGGATTCTATGGTAAAAGCGATGGTTTTATCTTAAGCTACATGGACCTTTCCGATCACAAAGGTGAGGAGGCGAAATTAAAACTGAGATTTGGAAATGAAGATTTGGCAGGAAATCTACCTCAAGCCAAACCTTATGGTTGGGTGATTGATGATATCGAATTAATCGATATGAAAAATTACAATTCGGAGGTTTGTATATCTGCAGAGGGTAACGCAGAATCCTGTGTTTCTGCTCCGGGAAAAGGAACCATCGTAGAGGTAGGAGATACACTCTCCGCTGTTAAAACTCCTCTGAGAGTGGGTAAAAACACAATAAGTGTAAGACCCAATCCAGCTCGGGATTTTACTGTACTAAAGTGCAATATTCCCAATGCAAAGAAAGGGAATATTACAGTGATACAAGCAGAGGGCAAGGTCGTATTCTCACAAGATAACACTTATCTTAAGGCTCCGGTAATGATCCCCACATCAGGATGGTCTTCCGGGGTATACGTTGTAAAAGTATCGACAGGAGGTACGTCCTACACGACCCAGTTTCTAGTTGCTAATTAATTGGATTAGAAAAACGTTAGTTATAAAAGCCACCGGGTGTGTATTCGGTGGCTTTTTTTAAATAAAAACTTTTATGATGGGGAGTTATGAAACGAACACGAATTTTATTAATCATAAATTCACACACAAATATGACGATAGTATCTGACCAAACTATCCTAAGGGATCGTTTCTTCTGGATAAAAAATAATTATTCAGATTTTCAACTTACTGATTGGTTAGGCTTACTTTTTGCTTTAGAATAGGAATAAAAGTTAATTTATATGGCTAAAGCAAAACAAAACGGACACCCTTCAAAGACAAAGGAAGCTCAGTTTAACGACAAGAGAATAATAGAACACCCGGAATTATTAAAGAAAGGAGTTATCCATCTCAAGGATTTGAAAAATATCTCCAAGAAGAAAGAGTTCTTCAAAATGATTGATGAAAAGGCCAATAGCCAAAAGATTCTAGCCAATCTTGAGTACTTAATGGAGTTAGAGCAATTGCAAGTCGAACTTGTCAAATTGCAGCAATGGGTACAGGATAACCAACATCGAGTGGCCATCCTATTTGAAGGCCGTGATGCTGCTGGTAAAGGAGGGACGATTCGACGATTCGTGGAACATATGAACCCTAGAGCTATGCGTATCGTGGCCCTCCCTAAACCTACAGAAGAGGAAAAGGGACAATGGTATTTCCAACGTTATATCAAACAACTGCCTAACAAAGGAGAAATCGTATTCTTTGACCGGAGTTGGTACAACAGAGCTGTCGTCGAGCCAGTTAATAAATTCTGTACTAATAAAGAGTACGATTTGTTCATGCGGCAGGTTCCGGAGTTTGAACATATGCTTTATGAAGATGGCGTCATACTCATCAAATTTTGGTTTTCCATATCTAAGGAGGAGCAACTTCAGCGTTTTGAATCTAGAAAGCACAACCCATTAAAACAATGGAAGATCAGTCCGGTCGATATGAAAGCTCAAGACTTATGGGAAAATTATACAGAGTACAAGGAACGAATGTTTGCCATGACGCATACCTCTTTTAGTCCTTGGATTATCGTTAAGGCAAACACAAAGAAAGCTGCCAGACTCAATGCAATAAAGTATGTACTGTCAAAAATCCCTTACAACAACCGTAAGAATAAGACCAAATTCTATCCCGACCCCAATATCATAGGTCGGTATCATCGAAAGAATAAAATGATAGATTAATACATCGTACCAAAGAAAGAATGCGCACCTTTTAGGTGCGCATTCTTTCTTTTTGCATTGCGGTATTAAGGTTTTACTCCTTTCTTAGGACTAGCCTTTTCCATTTTCTTTTTTTCAAAATCACCAGCCTTCACCAATACGAATTTTTTGGTGTCCAGACGATTTTTAATGGTCTGGTGAACAGTTTCAGGGGATAATCCAGATACTTTTGATTCAAATGTCTTGTACCATTTCATATCCCTTCCAAGATACAGATTGTCATTGAGTACCCTGACGAGGTTTCTATCCTGAGAGCGATTCATCTGCTGAGATTGGAGCCATCCTGATTTTGCAGCTTCTACTTCTTCTTTTGTAAATCCATCTTGACGTGCTTTTTCTATTTCTTCTACATATGCTTTTTCTAATTTATCTCTGTTCTCAGGAGCGTAAATAGCATAAGAGCCAAACATACCCACTGGATCGAGAGATCTGGCATAAAACCAAGAACCTACTCCATAACTCAATCCTTCTTTTTGACGGATTCGAGTTGCAAGTCTAGAATTGAGAAATCCTCCTCCCAGCATAAAATTACCCAGTGTCATGCCCGGATAATCGGCATCGCTGTCCTTCATTTTAAGAGACATACCTGCAAAGAACATTGCATTGGCTTTATCAGGGGTGTTGATATTTACATTTGCCGGTTGGGGTTCAAAATAAATCGCTTTAATTCTTTCAAAATTTTGAGGGCTTTTCCAATCATTAAACTTGTCTGATAATAGGGCTTTAATCTCTGTTTGATCAAAGTCTCCAACCACAGAAAAGGTGGCATCAGAAGCACCGTAAAAATCATGATAGAAGGCCTTTACTTGATCCAGTGTTACGCCTTTGATCGCTTGTATCTCCTCGTCAAATGACTTGACATATCTCGGATCATCCTTGGCGTATCGACTCATTAAAGAACGAAATTTTTTATTGGCAATAGATTGTGGTTGAGATCTTTGAGCTTCAATTCCTGCTAGTTCCTCCTCAATAAGTTTATCAAATTCATTTTGATTCATAGAGGGGTTTCTAAACATATCCGATACCAAATTAATGACTGCTTTTAAGTTATCTCTGTTGGTCTCTATTACTGCTGTGGTATTGTTGACGCCCCCATAAATCCTTACCGTTGCCTTTAGTTGATCCAATTTATCTTGAATCTCCTGTCGTGTCATAGTAGTAGTACCCTTATTGAGCATACTATTGGTCAGATCAGCTATCTCAGCCTTATTCTTAAGTTTATCTAAGGAACCAAAGCGAAAGACCAGCTCTGCATGAACAGAATTTCCTCTAGTCTTCTTTGGTAAAAAGACCATATCCGGTCCCATTGGATTTTTAAACACAGTCGTTCGTTGATCAATATTTTCAGGGGAAGGATCGAAAGCCTCTCCGGCTGAAATGGCTTTATTTCCGGTAAATCCATCGAGTAATTTTTCAAGTTGCGGCGCTTCAGGGATTTCAACATGATGCTGCTTCTCTACCGGTACAAAGATACCTCTTGTCCTATTGGAGGCAATAAAATACTTGTTGGCAACTCGCATAACATCCTCCGGTTGTACGGATATGAGTTGGTCTCTTAAGAAAAACAGCAATCTCCAATCTCCTTGAGCAATATATCCTGAGAGCATGACTCCTACCCGGTTAGCATCATTAAAGCCCATTTCCCATCTTTTTAGGAGTTTTGATTTTGCGCGCTCTACTTCCTCCTTCGTCACCGGATTCTTAGAAATATCATCCAATGTATGTAATAGAATTTGCTGAGCTTCTTCAGCTGATTTTTCCTTGCGCACATCTGCATTAAAATAGATATAGGAGGGCTCCTTAAGTTGAGGAGTAAATCCCCATACACTCGTCGCTTTTTTAGTCTCAACTAAGGCTTTATACAAACGCCCTGAAGGTTCATTGGTCAATAATTCATTCAAAACCCGAATTGCAGCGTGGTCCGGATGTGCTCCGGCAGGGACATGATACATACAAGATACGGCCCGTGTATCTCCTTTGCGTTTGAGAACAACTGAACGCTCACCATCTTGTGCAGGATCTCTGGTGTAGGTGGGGTACATCTTGGAAAGGTTTCTATCCGGTCGTGGGATTTCACCAAATTTCTTAGCTATTAATGCCAAAGTCTTCTCAGGATCAATTTTACCTGCTACCAGCAAGACGGCATTGTCAGGTTGGTAATATTTGTGATAAAAAGCTTGCAATCGCTCGATTGGGACATTTTCTATATCCGCTCTACATCCTATCGTGCTATTGCCGTAATTGTGCCACAAATAAGCTGTGGAGACCACTCGCTGATAGAGTATAGAACCAGGATTGTTTTCACCGGATTCAAATTCATTGCGAACGACTGTCATTTCCGTTTCCAAATCCTTTTTGGCAATGAAAGAATTAATCATTCGGTCAGCTTCCATGTCCAGTGCCCAATCCAAATTTTCATCGGTAGCGCTGAAGGTCTCAAAATAATTCGTTCTATCATACCAGGTTGTCCCATTGGGTCGTGCACCATGTTCGGTCAATTCACCGGGTATATTCTTGTGATTAGGTGTTCCTTTGAATACCATATGCTCCAACAGATGAGCCATGCCCGTCTCTCCATATCCTTCATTCCTCGACCCGACAAGATAAGTTATATTAACAGTAATGGTAGGCTTGGATGCATCCGGAAAGAGTAAGACCTTAAGGCCATTATCCATTTGATATTCTGTAATGCCCTCTACTGAATGCATCTCTTGCATTCCTTTAGGCAGTTTGATTTGCGCCATAGTGCTAAAATTCCACATTGAAATACATAAAATAAGAAAAACAGCACGAAGGTAAACGACTTTTTGCATGTG
>JALSTN010000243.1 GCA_026983735.1 Saprospiraceae bacterium
GAAGAATCCTATTCATAAGGTTCGTATCGGATTAGTGGGCAAATATGTAGAACTCCAAGATGCGTATAAATCCATTCAGGAGGCTTTTATTCATGCTGGAGCCAGCAATGAGACGGAGGTTCAAGTAATCTCCATTCACAGTGAGCAATTGGAAAATGAAAATAAAGTCCATCGTTTGCTGGAGACCTTGGATGGGATTTTAGTAGCCCCCGGTTTTGGAGATAGAGGTATCGAAGGTAAGATTAGAGCCATCCAATTTGCTAGAGAGAATAAGATTCCGTTTTTTGGAATTTGCCTGGGTATGCAGTGTGCGGTGATCGAGTATGCCAGGAATGTGATCGGGTGGGAGGATGCGCATTCCACAGAGATGAACCCCTTAGCCGGTCATAATGTGATCGATCTAATGGAGGAACAGAAAAAAATTAAAAAGAAGGGGGGGACGATGAGACTTGGAAAATATGACTGTGTATTGAACAAAGAATCTTTTGCATTTCGGGCTTACGGAATACAAAAGATTGAAGAAAGGCATCGTCATCGTTATGAATTTAATAATACATATCGAGATAAGTTTGAGTCATCGGGCATGCGTATTGCCGGGGTGAATCCCGGAGCTGACTTAGTGGAAATTATAGAATTGCCGGAGCATCCTTGGTTTGTTGGCGTACAGTTTCACCCTGAATACAAAAGCCGTGCAGAGACTGCTCATCCTCTTTTTATAGCATTTATTGAAGCAGCCTTGGTTAAGAAGGAAGGAACTAGGTGAGCACATCCGCGTATTATAATATAATGTAATTAGTTGTATTTTATTCGTTATTGTAAATGAATATTTATAATTATATTGTTTTATTTCGTTTAACTTGTGAATGACAAAATAAATAATTTGTGAAAAAATTATCCTTAGCCGAATTGGGTAGGGTAGATGTTAAGACATTTAAGGGGCTAAATAAGTTATCCTTGGTTGTCTTACTTGACAATATCCGGAGTGGGCATAATGTGGGCGCTGTTTTTAGGTCTTCTGATGCTTTTTTGATAGAAAAAATTATCTTGTGTGGGATAACCCCTGTGCCCCCTCATAGAGAGATTAACAAATCGGCCATCGGTTCTACAGCGTCGGTGGATTGGGTCTACGAAGCAGACGCTAAAGAGGTAGTCTTAAATTATAAGGAAAGAGGGTATGAAATTGTCGGAATCGAACAGACAGATGAAAGTGTTATATTGCAAAACTATTCGGTGGATAGTTCAAAAAAATATCTCATCATCATGGGCAACGAGGTTGGTGGAATTTCGGATGATTTGCTACCCTTATTAGATGTGGCGATAGAGATTCCTCAATATGGTACAAAGCACTCGCTAAATGTATCTGTATGTGCTGGGGTTGTTTTGTGGGAATTCTTTAGGGGAATGCACCGGATACATTAGAATCGCAAACCCATTTTCAAACCTACCAGCATAGCCTTAGGAGCTTTTTTGACATCTAATAGGGGAAAACGGGTATAGCTGTAATCCAGAGAAAAGATATAGGCGAGTTTCCCTTTTATCCTGCGATCTACTCCTATTGTGAATCTGGTCTCATGGCCAATAGTGTTGCCTTTTCTCCCGTCTAACCATAATTGGTCTAACAAAAGCGCATAGCCTAGAAAGGGCTGCCAGTTTGGATTACCCTTTTTAAGCTCATGGCGAACTTTCCAGCCGTAAAACAAAATTCTAGCATTGTCAACACCATTTTTTCTCGGTATGAAATATTTATAACCCAGAGGAACTGTAATGTAGGCTTTGCGTCCACCATTGAATCCCGACAGTTGCCAACTGTGGTCCAATTCGACAGAAAGTCCATCCACTGCAGTATTTTCAAATGGAAGTCTTAAATGGTGTGCATAACCGAA
>JALSTN010000244.1 GCA_026983735.1 Saprospiraceae bacterium
TCCAATGAGAAGAAAGTAATTCTTACGTCCTACAATACTCAAAGAATGACTTATAGCCTCTTTTTATGTGATTCAAGTATAAGCGCTGTAGTAACATCTACATAGAGATTTTGTAATGCATTTAGTTTCAATATATTAAAAATTTTAAAGATATGATAGATAAAATACTTGTTATCAGCACGATTTTTTATCTAATGGGTGCCGGACATCTACAAGCTCAAAATAGTCCTGTTGCCTCAGGGGGAGAAGCCACAGGGGTTGGAGGAGGAATAAGTTATACAGTAGGTCAGATCGCTTACACTACCAACAGCGGGAGCAATGGCAGTATAGCACAGGGCTTGCAGCAACCCTACGAAATTTCTACCATTTTAGGAATAGAAGAAACGGATATCCATTTGGAAATGTCCATTTATCCGAATCCCACCTCCTTGAATCTAACCCTAAAAACCACTGCAAGCGAACCTCTGAATTATCAACTATCCGATATAAATGGTAAAATAATTACCGCCAATGAGGTAACCGCCCCATTCACAAAGATTAACTTAAAAGGCTGGCCTGCGGGTATGTATTTTTTAAAAATTAATAGAGACCATCAGTCTGTAAAAATATTTAAAATAATTAAAAAATAAGAAGATGAAAAGATTAATTACTTTAGCCACAATGCTAATTATAGCCCTAAACATTTGGGGACAAGCCCCGGATAAAATGAATTACCAAGCTGTCGTAAGAGATGCGAGTAACCAGTTAGTAAAAAGCACTGCCCTCGGAATGCAAATAAGCATATTGCAGGGCAACATGTCCGGTACCCCCGTGTATGTAGAGCGACAATTCCCCAGCACTAATGCCAATGGTTTGGTAACGGTCGAAATAGGGAATGGCACCAAAGTCAGTGGAGATTTTGCCGCTATTGATTGGTCCAACGGGCCGTACTATATAAAAACAGAAACAGATTTAAATGGAGGTGCCAATTACTCCATTACAGGAACAAGTCAACTGATGAGTGTCCCGTACGCACTATATGCAAAAAATGCCGAGCACGTCGATGATGCCGATAGTGACCCCACTAACGAACTCCAGGATATTAGTTTGAACGGAAATAATCTGAGCATAAGTCAAGGCTCTACAGTTGATTTAGCAGAAATCAATACCAAGAACAGTTGGAATACGCATGGAAATGCAGGAACCGACGCCAACAATTTTATTGGCACTATCGACGATCAGCCCCTAACCTTTAGAATGAATAATCAACAAGCAGGTAAGATTGAAGATTCGAATACTGCTTTGGGACTTTTGTCTTTATCTACTAACACTATGGGAATGGACAACGCTGCCTTAGGGAGAAGCGCGCTGATGAACAACACCACCGGCAATGGCAATGTAGCAATTGGATTTAGTGCCCTGTACAACAACACCACCAAAAACAATCTAGTAGCCATCGGAGACTCTGCCTTATATCACAATGGCATTGGAGCTGTGGCCGATTTTCATGCTATTGGCAATACCGCTGTGGGCTCCAAAGCCCTCTATTCTAATACGACGGGCTCAAGTAATACGGCCAATGGAGCTGAAACCCTAATTTCCAATACAAGTGGCAACAAAAATACAGCGATTGGTTTTCAAACTCTATACTCCAACGTTAGTGGCCACCGTAATACCGCAACCGGACTGCAAAGCTTAGGCTTCAATACAACAGGATCCAATAATACCGCCACTGGAGCACACGCTTTACTCTCCAATAAGACGGGAAACAACAATACTGCAAATGGAGACCAAGCCTTATTCCTAAACACGACAGGCAACAACAATTCAGCCAATGGCTTTCAAGCCTTAGCTTCCAATACAACCGGCTCCAATAACACCGCCAATGGAATCCAGGCCTTAGGCTCTAACACCACGGGCTCTAGCAATACCGCCTACGGTTGTCAAGCCTTACTCCTCAATACCACCCAAAGCAATCTGGTAGCCATCGGTGACTCTGCTTTGTATCACAATGGAGTTGGAGCTACCGATGGTCAAGCTACTGGCAATACCGCTGTGGGCTCCAAAGCATTATACTCTAATACCATGGGCAGCTACAACACGGCCAATGGATTACAATCACTTTACTCCAACACCACGGGATCTAGTAACACGGCCAATGGATATCTGGCCCTTTACTCCAACACCACAGGCTCTGGTAACACGGCCAATGGAAGAAATGCGCTCTACTCCAACACCACGGGGGGGTCCAATACAGCCAATGGATATCTGGCGCTTTACTCCAACACCACGGGATCTTATAACTCGTCCAATGGATACGAAGCCCTTTACTCCAACACCACGGGAAATAGAAATACAGCAAATGGTAGCTTTGCTCTCTTCTCCAACACCACGGGCCATGACAACACGGCCAATGGATACGGAGCGCTTTCCTCCAACACCACGGGGGAGGCCAATACGGCCAATGGATATCTGGCGCTTTACTCCAACACCACGGGCTATAGTAACACAGCCAATGGAAGAAATGCGCTCTACTCCAACCGAGCCGGCAGCAAGTCCACCGCCATCGGCTATTACGCGATGCACTACGCCAACAACAGCGCCACCCCCTTCGATGCCAATAACACCGCCATCGGCTATCAAACCCTAAGGGGTTCAACTACAGCAGCCAATAATACAGGAACAGAAAATACGGCCGTTGGAGTAGAGGTGCTTTACTCCAACACCACGGGCTCTGGTAACACGGCCGTTGGAGTAAAGGCGCTTTACTCTAACACCACGGGCTATAGTAACACAGCCAATGGAAGCAATGCGCTTTACTCCAACACCACAGGGCATTCCAACACGGCCAATGGAGATATGGCGCTTTACTCCAACACCACGGGAAGTAGAAATACTGCGGTAGGTATTGATGCATTATACCATATTACTTCCGGGGCCGATAATACAGCAGTTGGTTATTATTCATATTTTAATGGTAATTTTTCCAATTCTACTGCTTTGGGAGCACTGGCTGCAATTACCGCCAGTAATCAAGTGCGGATAGGCAATTCCAATGTGACAAGTATCGGCGGGAGAGTAGCTTGGTCAACAGTATCTGATGCTCGTTTTAAAAAAGACATACAAGAAAATGTCATTGGACTGGATTTTATTTTAAATCTAAGGCCGGTAACCTATCACTTCGATAGGGAGGCTATGTCAAAATACCTCCAAATATCGGATAGTTTAGAAAACGATGCATCGAGAGCAGCATCTCAAGAAAATACACTCCATACAGGCTTTATCGCCCAAGAAGTAGAACAAACTGCCCGGTCCGTCGGCTATGATTTCAGTGGAGTAGATGCGCCTAAAAATGACAGTGATTATTACGGTTTGCGCTATGCTGAATTTGTTGTCCCCTTAGTAAAAGCGACACAGGAACAACAACAAATTATCGAAACACAAACTGAAAAGTTAGAAGAGCTACAACAACAAATCGAAGCACAAAGAGATGAAATTGAAAAATTGAAGTCACTGGTCAATGCCTTACTGAAAAAATAACAGTTGGGCGTTCCCCCATTGGGGATAGAACTCTACTTTTAGATAAATATTTGACAGAATTTACCACTAAAACTATTTTAAAAAATTAACAATTATGAGGAAATGGACTGTTCTATTGCTTTTACTTATGGGCAGCATGGGCATTAGTGCTCAAAAAATACACCATTTTAATGTGGAATTAAATGTTGCACGTTACGCTCCTATTCCAAGATCCTATTTTTTGAGGTTTGCCCCTATCCCGCCAAAATTCACATGGGTCAATGGTTTTAATATAGGGTATTCAACTTCAGAAAGGACGAGTTATTTCATCGGGTTTAGAAAAGTAAATTATTCGGTTAATAATATAGGTGATTTGAGCCATTTGAATCTTATCGCAGATGGGATAGAAGTAAGATTTGGAACAAGGTTTTCAATCAATAGTGCACAAAGAGTTTACTTGAGTTTCGGAATAGAGGTATCTGATGAAATTACCGCCCAAAAAGGGACCTTAGAGTCTGATCATCCGGGGATCACAAGGATAAACAAGCTAGCTAGTTATTTAAGCTTAGCTCCAAGTATCCAACTCAATCTAAGGATCTTGAATAATGTACTCCTGTTTGTCGATACTAGATTTCAGTTGGGTTTCGAATCTTCTACTCCTGTAGATAATATTCGAACAGGTATAAAACCAATTTTCAATGAAACATATTATACTACCCAATTCGACCCTATCAATTGCCTAGGCGTTAGATTTGAGCTTTGACTAGCTCTAATCCACTAATTTAGTCTCCTAAAACAGAGGATGCTATAAAGTAGAACAACTCAGATTGCCCTATTAATTAGAAGTGGGTTTGGAAGAATTTAATTATTTAAAAAGTTGCATTTGTCACTTGAATTTAGGCACTGTTTTGGAAAATGTGTTTAATTTTGGAGTCAAAACCAAACATAAAGCACTTACAAAATGATGTTTAAGGTTCTCTTTTCATCCGATTCTTTAAAGTCTTTTGTCCTATTCGGGCTAATAGGGTGGATTTTGGCTGTGGGGCCTAGAGCGGATGCACATGGAGGGGTACATGCATCGATTAAAAGATTGACCCGGGCCATTCGAGAACATCCGGATAGTGCGCGGTTATACCTCCTTCGTGGGCAGTATTATTTTATCGATGAAGATATGGAGCGAGCCTATACAGATTATAGGACGGCATTGGATTTGAAGCCGAACCTCTACGAGGCCAATCTACTAATGGGACAAGTCTTGATTAAGAGAAAAAAATACCCCCAAGCCCTATCTCACTTGAATGCGTATTTAATGCATCGCCCTAAGGATACAAATGCATGGGTCGCACGTGCTGAAACATATGTACAGATGAACAAAATTTCCAATGCACTTGAAGATTATCTTCTGGCTATCCGGTCCTCTTCCCATCCCAAACCTGATTATTTCCTCAGATGCTCGGAACTGACCTTACGCGAGGATCCCGATAATTTCAAAGAAGCCATTACATGGCTCAATATCGGTAAAGCGCACTTGAATTTTAATGTGGTTATAAGTAAAAAAATCATAGACATCGCTTTAAGAACTGCGCATTACGATGCAGCAATAGAGGAAACGGAGGATGTAATGAAACATTTGGATAGAAAGGAAAAATGGTTGTATGAAATGGCCGAAATCTATCAGAGGAAGGGAGATTATGATTGCGCAAAGAACTATTCATTCCAGACGCTCCACGCCATTGAGCAACTTCCACTACGACTCCAAAAAACGCATAAAATACAAAGGTTGAAAGAGCAGACACAGCTACTGCTTCAAACTATCCACTCCAAAAATTCCATCCACCATCAAGATTAAAATGAAACATATCCATAGCATTGCTCTATATCTCTCCTTCCTCCTTGTACTTGCCTCTAGGCCTCTTTCAAGTCAGGCGGTACACCCTTCTCTAAAGATATCCAGAGGACCTTATCTCCAACAGATGACCCCGAGAAGTGTCCTTCTCAAATGGAGAACAGACCGGAGTGTAACCGGTAAAGTTTGGATAGGCACTACCATTGGCAACCCGAGTATAATAAAAGAGGAAGGAGATGCCCGGGCGAACCATGAGATTTTCATAGATAGCCTTACCCCTGACACTAAGTACTATTATGCTATAGGCCATGCATCAGATATAGACGCAGGAAACCATCCGGATTATTATTTCATAACCGCACCGGAAGTTGGAACAGAGAAAGAGGTGCGAGTTTGGTTGCTGGGAGACTGCGGGACAGGCAATGCCAATGCGCGGGCAGTGCGGGATGCCTACGAGGAGTTTTTGGGCGATAGATACACGGACTTGGTATTCTTGCTAGGGGATAACGCCTATAGTACAGGCACAGACGAAGAATATCAGAAAGGGATATTCGATATGTACACCGTACATTTGAGAAAAACTTGTTTTTGGTCTTGCCCGGGCAATCATGAATTCTATAACGGGCGGACTCATTCCGGTTCTGAATCGGGACCGTACTACGATATCTTCAGCTTTCCGAGAAATGGAGAGGCTGGGGGAATTCCATCCGGTACAGAGGCCTATTACTCCTTTGATTATGCCAATATTCACTTCATTTCTTTGGATTCACACGATTCAAGAAGAACCCCGGGCAGCCCCATGCTTCAATGGTTAGAGAATGATCTGGCTTCCACACGCCAAAAGTGGATCATTGTAGTGTTCCACCATCCCCCTTACACCCACGGCTCGCACAACTCAGATAACCCAAATGATAGCGGCGGGCGCATGAAGGAGATGAGGGAGTATGTGCTACCCATCTTGGATGACTATGGCGTAGACTTGGTATTGTCCGGTCACAGCCATGCCTACGAACGCTCTACCTTCATCAAGCATCACTACGGGGAATCCGACTCATTTGACCCATCCACAATGCTTATTGACGGCGGGGATGGACGTATCGAAGGAGACGGAGCGTATATGAAGCCCATTGAAGGAGATGAGCCAAACACCGGTGCAGTGTATGTCGTAGCGGGAAGTGCCGGCAAAGCTTCCGGGGGAGACCTCCATCATCCTGTCATGTATTATAGTGAGGGAAGACTCGGCTCGGCCATCCTGGATGTTCAAGCAAATACGCTTAAACTCCGATTCCTTAGGAGCACCGGGGTACTGGTTGATTCATTTACCATGATTAAAGATGGGGGACTGGCGCCAAAAGTAAAGATAACCACCCCTGTCGAAGGTGCACTATTTACCAACCTCAACCCCATCCCATTAGAGGCCATGGCGGAAGACCTTGATGGCAGTGTAGATAAGGTAGACTTTTATGCAAATGATAAATGGATTGATGTAGATTCCTCCGCTCCGTACTCGGTTACTTGGATACCAAAGGAGTATGGTACATACAAATTAGTGGCCAAAGCTACGGATAATGATGGAACTATTGCCTCCTCCGCTCCGGTGCACATTCGTCTTAATGAAGGCAACGCTTTTTCTGAAGAATTCATCATACAGTCAGGAGATAATGACGTCGAAGAAGGAGAGAAGGGCAATATGTATATCAATAGTTCGGATTTGGAGTTGGTGTACGATTCCTACAAAGAGCAAAACAACCAAACGGTTGGTTTGAGGTTCACGCAAGTTACTATTCCCCCTGAAGCGATCATTGATCAGGCCTATTTGCAGTTTACCGTCGATGAAAAAGGCACTGCCCCAACTGAATTGGACATCCACATTCAAAATTCCAAAAATGCCCCTCCTTTTTCTTCAAAAATACACGACGTCTCCCAAAGGCCGACCTTGCCCGACCAAATTCATTGGTCTCCTCCTGCATGGAATACAATAGGGGCCTCTTCCATGGATCAACAGAGCCCGGATTTAACTCAGATGCTACAAAAAATCATTGATAAACCCGATTGGCAATCCGGTGCTAGTGTGGTGTTTACCATCACCGGAATGGGAACCAGAACAGCGGTCTCTTATGACGGCTCCTCCACAAATGCCCCGGTTTTGCATGTGGAATATCGGATTCCCTCTCTCTCCACCCTTCGACCATTTCATACCAAGAGCAATCCTTTATCCATCACTGCATCTCCCAATCCTACTCACGCATCGACCAATCTAAAAATTCTCGCCCCTACAAGCGGCGTCTTGGCGCTAAGGATCACAAATAACGAAGGAGCAACCATTTTCAATGGAGAGATACAAGTGCGAAAAGGCGTTAATACCCTTCGGAACTTCTCCTTTCTTCCCCTTTCTAAAGGCATTTATTTCATACATCTCAAGGAGCCCTCCGGTAAAGAAGCTACTTGTAAAGTACTGAAAATATAGCTCTTTTTCTCTGGATCTTCTTCTCATAGGTTCAATTTCAGAACCTATTTATGGGCTATATATCAAAGCATCTGATTTTCTTCCGGATCATTTCCTACCCCAGGTTCGAGCGCTAATAGGTATAGCAGAACGTTTATAGCCTCGCTGAACATATAATTCCTATCTTTGCGGTTTATTTCATATGAAGTACAATTAGAGATGCAAAAACTTAGCGAACAAGAAATCATTCGAAGGAATACATTAGAGCGCTTACACGAGTTGGGGATAGACCCTTATCCGGCAGCGGAATATCCCATAACACATTCTCCTACTGAAGCAAAAGCAGGTTACCACCCGGAAGAAGAACAGGAGGAAATAGTCTTGGCCGGACGTCTTATGATGAGGAGAATTATGGGCAAGGCTTCCTTCGCTGAACTCAAAGGTCCTGAAGGAAAAATTCAACTCTATATCGCCAGAGATGAGATCTGCCCCGATGAAGATAAGACTTTATACAACGAGGTATTCAAGCGCTTGATGGATATCGGAGACATAATCGGGGTAAAAGGAACGCTCTTCACGACTAAGATGGGGGAAATCACCCTTCGGGTCAAAGAGCTTACGCTTTTGTCCAAATCCCTGCGCCCCTTGCCTATTGTAAAAGTCGATGCGGACGGAAAAGTGCACGATGCTTTTTCAGACCCGGAATTGCGTTACCGTCAACGTTATGTTGACCTTATCGTCAATCCCGAAGTAAGTCAATTATTTGTCACCCGCTCCAAAATGATTTCCGCTGTTCGTCGCTTCTTTGATGATCGGGGATGGATGGAAGTGGAAACGCCCATATTACAACCGATACACGGAGGAGCTGCTGCTCGTCCATTCAAAACCCACCACAATACGCTTGACACAGATTTATTCTTAAGAATCGCCAACGAGCTGTATCTCAAAAGATTGATTGTCGGGGGATACGAAGGAGTGTACGAGATCGGAAAAATGTTTCGAAATGAAGGGATGGACCGAACCCACAATCCCGAATTTAC
>JALSTN010000245.1 GCA_026983735.1 Saprospiraceae bacterium
CACTTGATCCTCCGGCCAACCAGTGAGAATCTCATACCCGAAATCATTCCGAATACCGATATCTTCTGAAACAAACACCTCCTGACCCAATGCATTCAATACATTGAAACACCCTATTATTAGCAATCCATAAAGACTTCTCATAGCTATGGGACCATTTAACGCCGTTCAAATTTCGCATTATTCCATCGTTTTTTCGGTATGAAATGGTAAAAAATATTTTTTTCTTATCAAATAGCCCAAGTTTTAAACCGCTACACATGTATTAGCATCCAATGTATGAGAGGCTTTTACCCAAAATTAGTAGAGAGCCTATATATTAACCCCTTTTTCAGTTGATAAAGAGTTTAACAAGGAATCCGAGCTTAAATATCCACAAAAGAGTATAAATTGAATAGTGGAGTAGGTGTAAAATGTATCCATTCTTGACTCTCCGTCCTTTGAATCTAGACGTAGAACAGAGTAAAGATATCTATAAAGTTTAAAGTCTATGTATCCCAGTTCATTCCAAAGTCAGCAATGCCACAACTATTGAGGAAGATTTTCCCAAATCGCCAAGTATATATTGACCCAAAGCCCTTACTAGATCAATCGCATAGGGTTAAATGAAGGCAATACTTTAGCATGCAAGGCATGTTAAAAATGATACCATCCCGCAAGATAATCTTCTAGAGAATGGATGGGTAGAAAATAATTCAAAATATGCATTTGGTGTATACTACTATGCATACACTCTTAAAGATATTGGTTTAATATATGAATGGAAAATAATTCCTATCCCTTAAAATCATTGAGAAAACACTTCTAAACCCAAGAAAATTGATAAGTTTAACTTATTTTTACACGGTCTTATTCAATGCCTTCGCTTCTTCGAAATCACAGGCATTGTCAGATCGAAAAAGAAAGTTTAGTAAATTTGGTGCTTATATCATACATATGAGATATTTGAAAAAGTTATCTAGTTATTTGGCCTATAGTAATATCTATATTATGGTAGAAAACGAGGAAAAATTGATACCTTTCAAAACCCAAAGATTTATCCTGTTTTGATCTAATAAAAAAACCAATTCGTATCGTACATGAATTTTATTATTTATAACTTCACACATAGAGTTTTGACTATAGCATCTGTCCATAAATTCATTAATGCGCAATCTGCTCACGAGCAAGTTGCGAGTGAATGTCGAGGCAATCAATAATTTCATAAGGGATCAAAGCCATGAGTAGTAAAGAAAATCAGTCATTGAGTAAAATTGAAAACTTCGTTATTTTCCAAACCGAAAATGGCAAAGTTAATATTGATGTCTATTTTCAAGATGAAACCCTATGGCTTACTCAAAAGAGTATTGCAACACTTTTTGAAAAAGGGCGTTCTACCATAACCGAGCATTTAAATAAGATTTTTACAGATAAAGAATTGTTAGAAGATTCAGTATGTCGGAAATTCCGACATACTGCCGAAGACGGTAAACAATACACTACAAAATATTATAATTTAAGAGCTATCACAGCTGTGGGATATCGTGTAAACTCACATCGAGCCATTGAATTCAGAAAATGGGCTACCGAAATATTGCACGAATACATCATTAAAGGCTTTGCATTGGATGATGAACGCTTAAAGCAGATAAAGTATTTCGGAAAAGATTATTTTGATGAAATGCTTGAACGAGTTAGAGAAATTCGTTTAAGCGAAAGACGGCTATATCAAAAAATCACAGATATTTATGCACTTTCTGCAGATTATGATAGCAAGGCAGATATTACCAAACAGTTTTATGCCACTGTTCAGAATAAATTACATTGGGCAATAACAGGTAAAACAGCCGCCGAAATAATTTATAGCGAAGCCGATGCTACAAAAATATATATGGGCTTAAAAAATTGGAAACAAGATCCGGATGGAAAAATATTGAAAAGCGATGTTGTTATAGCTAAAAACTATTTAAATGCAGAACATCTAAAATCGCTTGAAAGAATTGTAGCATCATATCTCGATTTAGCAGAAAATAGGGCCATTAATCGGAAAGTGATGAATATGAAGGATTGGGATGCATTTCTAGCTCAATTCTTAGAACTAACCGATTATCCTATTCTTATCAATAAAGGAAAGATCTCAATGCTCGAAGCGAAACTCAAAGCAGAAAATGAATTTGAAAAATTCAGAATTATTCAAGATAAAAATTACCTATCAGACTTTGATAGAGAACTTAAAAAAATGATCGAAGATAAAAAGGATAAACAATAATGGCTCTAAGACAATTATAACGGGATATTAAATACTAATGCTAGGTTAGAATTCATTTTGAGGTGCATATTGGTAGATAAGAGGAGTATTTGGCCAATGAGGTACAATAATCTATGACGCCGATAACCAATACTTGATTTAAAGTCAAAATATAACTTAATAGATCCATCGCACAGGGTATAATGAAGGCAATAATTCAGCATTCAAGGCATGTTAAAAATGATACCATCCCGTAAGACAATCTTCTAGAGAATGGATGGGTAGAAAATAATTCAAAATATGCATTTGGTGTATACTACTATGCATACACTCTTAAAGATATTGGTTTAATGCATGGTTTGGGATTAAACTATCCGCTCATAGGACCGAGCAAGTGTTAAAATCAAAGGGAATTACCGCACATTCACCTATTTTTTCATACCTTTATCTGTTCAACAAAAAGTAAATTTTTCTTGGGGGGGGAATCGGATTAGATGAAAAGTCAATTACTGGCACCTCCCTGTCGATGGAAACTCGAATACGCATGGCTATATATATTCGATATGTTTTAATGCTCGGTCTTATCCTGTCTTCTTTCTCGGGAAGCGGGCAAGTCAATGATGTTCATTTTGGTAAAAACAGGGTGCAGTATAGCGATGATTTTGATAGTCGATGGATTTATGACACAGAGCATTTTACGTTATACTGGTACGGGAAGGCACGCATTCCGGCGATTAAGACAATAGGCTTTGCGGAGATGGACTTTGAAAGAACTCAACAGATATTAGAATACAAGATTTCCCGCCCGATTGAAATATTGGTTTTTGCCAACCTAGAAGACCTAAAGCAATCCAATTTGGGTTTGGAAGATGTATTTACTTTGACCGATCAGGTGACTAAAGTGTATGGGAATAAAGTACTCCTATTTTATGACGGAGACACGCGAAATTTGAGAAAGCAAATACGAGAGGGAATAGCGCAGGTGATGCTCAAATCAATGTTGTATGGAGATTTTTTAAAAGAAGTGTTCCAAAAAACCTATCTCAAACGCATGCCCAAGTGGTTTGAAATGGGATTGGCTAGTTACTGTGGTGAATCTTGGAATCCCACGATCGAAGCCCGAATGCATAAGCTGTACAAGGATGGATTTTTAGAAGAAGATTTTCAAAGGTGGGCTGCTAGGTATCCAGTACTTGGTGGGCATGCATTTTGGCATTTCATAGCAGAAAAATACGGTGAAAATAGTATCTCCGACTTCCTCTATCTCATCCGAATCAATAAAGAAATATATCAATCCGCTTTTTTTGCTTTTGGGGAAGAGTGGGAGCATTTAACTGCGGATATCACCAAGTATTACAAGGATAGATACGGCAAAATTGATCCTTTATTTGAAGATGTATCTGATAAAAACCATACGCCTTTTCTCTCCATTAAGCACGATCCATCCATTACCGGCATTCGGAAAGGGCCGAAAGCACATCAATGGACCCTAGCCCTCAACAATATGGGGAAGAGAAGGGTATATCTGATCGACAGTACATCGAAGGGAATGCATAGGAAGACGATTTTTAGAGATGGTTCCTATAACATTCTTCAGCCCCCTGATTTGGAATACCCCAAAATATCAGTGGCACCGGATAGCACCTTTATCGCAGTCTTATACAATCGCAGGGGAGCACTCTATCTCAAACGATATACTCCGGAAGGTGAATTGCTGGACTTTCAAGCACTTCGACCGGAAATCAGGCGCGTCTTCGACATGGATATTACCCTAGGCGGAGATCTACTTCTTTCTGCAGATATCAGCGGTTCAGCCGATGTTCTCTTGTATGACATTTCCACTCGCAATATACACACGTTGCTCCAAGATTTTTGGGATGACCCGGATCTTTGCTATTTCATACATAAAAATGAAGAAGGAGCCATAATTGCATCAAATAGAGATTCGGATCTTTCGCTTCTAAGAAAAGTGAGAATGGATACTTCTCTCCCCGATAAAAAAATGGATCTCTACCTTCTGACCTGGACGAAAGATAAAACACCAAAGAAACTCGTCCGTCTAACCAATACCCCCCAAGCCAATGAACGTCACCCATTACAGATTGGGCCCAATCGCCTATCTTATATCAGTGACTATTTGGGGAGGGACAATCTTCATTGGCTCTCGATGGAGCACATACCGGTAACGGATTATGGGCATGTCTCCACCCTACTCATCGAACCCATTGGCAATTATTGGTGGAATGCTTCTTCTGAAATTATAGCTGAATTGTCTGTCGGTGAGAAGCAGCATCAGATCTTCTCGCTAAAACCCATTGACAATACGACAGCCCCATCTTCTCTTCTAACCCTAAAAAAATCTAAGCACAACAAATCTAAAGAACGCGATACGACCATAACAAATGCGACCTCTTATGATCCGTTACACTTTTTTCAATCCAAATACCCACTACCTCCTTCGTTTGTAGGGCTCCCACAGCCCAACGCCCTGACAACAGAACACTTGTTGAGTATGTTAAATGGCAACGCCCCCTCCAAGGGAGGAAAACCGGCTAAATACAATTCTGCTCAAGCGTATGCCTATCAAAAACAGTTTCGGTTATACAACATAGGAACAACGCTGGACAATAGCCCGCTTTTCGATGGATTAATCGCCTATGAAAATATCAATGGCAGCAAGCTAACCGATGGTCCACTTCGCCCACCATCCGGCTTGTTGCTGAAGCTTCATCTCAAGGAACTATTTGAAGACTACGAACTCATCTTGGGCAATAGAGTGACCTCCGGATTGGAAAGCTGGGAACAATATATCCAATGGGTCAACAAAAAGCATCTCCTCGATAAAACCTGGACCTTCTACCGACACTCCCGTAAACATTCCAGAACTACCCCTACCCTAGAACTTATCTACTCCAAGGATATTGATCTGGTAGCCCAATACCAAATCAAATACCCACTAGATGTTTACCGCAGTTTAAGAGCCTCTGCCACTTTCCGCCAAGAGCAATCATTTGACCTTATCACTGACAAAAAGACACTTCAGCTCCCGACATTGGATCGCCAACGGGTTGGGGTCAAACTCGCTTATGTAATGGATAATACTACATTACTTGATCTCAATCTGCTGAGAGGGACCCGATATACCATCAGTATAGAGTGGTTAAAGCGATTTACTATAGATCTATCCCCTTGGGAGTTTAGCCTAAGAGATCCTTGGATGTTTGTAACCAAATGGGATGCCCGGCATTATATCCCCATTTTAAAGCATAGTGTATTTGCGATGCGATGGGCCGGAGCTTTATCTATGGGTCCGGAGCGTATCCTTTACCTATTGGGAGGGACCAGTGATGAGATAAATTACAGTGTAAACCCCGGCTATCCGGTTTCCCCTGATGTGTCTTTCGGATATAAGACGGTAGCCCCCCCACTACGAGGCTTCAGCTACAATGCCCGCAACGGGAGTGCCTATACGATTGGCAATGCAGAGTTGCGCATACCCATAATGAAATATCTCTCGCGGCAACCTTCCAAGTGGTCCTTTATTCGGCACTTACAATTGGTAGGATTTGCCGATGCCGGCTTGGGGTGGTACGGCTGGAACCCTTTCGACCCCAAGAGCAACCACAACATCCAATCCTTTGAAAATCCAGCGGTAAATCTTAAGGTTAGATTCTATACCGACCCCGTTCTTTTGGGGTATGGAATAGGCTTTAGAACTTCCCTGCTCGGATATTTCTTGCGAGCAGATTATGCCTGGGGAATATCCAATAGCACCCCTCAATCCCCTAAACTCCATCTTTCATTGGGCTTGGATTTTTAATACCCGAAACCCAAATTAGTATTCGTATGGAAGTACCTATAGCGGGACTTTTTCTATCTATGAAACGAACATGCATCCACTTACAATGGAGCATTCGAAGTAAGACTTCTTAATCAAAAAGTATAAAATAAGTGCAATTTGCTTGGATATTTGCAAATATACTATAATTTTGCATTATTCCTAAATGAGAATAATTCTTATCAAAGATAAATTCTAAATAAATAACCATGTTCAGTTTAAAGAGCAAACTATCTGAAAAAGGATTAAAAATAACTCCTCAACGACTAAGTATATTGGATGCAATTTACAATATAAACCACCCTACGGCGGATGATATAATAAAACATATAAGGCAGAAACATTCGAATATAGCGATTGGGACGGTGTACAAAGTCCTTGAAACCTTTGTACAAAAGGGACTCATTAAAAGAATCACGACCGAAAAAGATGTAATCCGTTACGATGGTTTACTCCGTCATCACCATCATTTATATAGTACAGATACTGTATTGATCAAAGACTATATAGACGAAGAACTCGATAAAATACTTGTCGGGTATTTTAAGAAAAAACAAATACACGGTTTTGAGATCGAAGAGTTAACGCTTCAAATAAAAGGAAAATTTAATAACTAAAAAATAAGCTTATGGAAAATTCAAAGAGAGGCAAATGCCCAGTAATGCATGGAGCAAATACGGAAGTCAAAAATTCCGTGATGAGTTGGTGGCCCGGTGCACTAAATTTAGACATTTTGAGTCAACATGACTCCAAAACAAATCCCTTTGACAAAGGCTTTAATTATCGGGAAGAGTTTAAAAAACTTGACTTTGAAGGGCTAAAAAAAGACTTAAAGGAATTAATGTCAGACAGTCAGGATTGGTGGCCCGCGGATTGGGGGCATTACGAAGGACTCATGATTCGGATGGCTTGGCATGATGCAGGCACTTACCGGATGGCAGACGGTCGTGGAGGGGCTAATACGGGCAATCAGCGCTTTGCGCCGCTTAACAGCTGGCCGGACAACGTAAACTTAGACAAGGCAAGAAGGCTTCTTTGGCCGATTAAGAAAAAATATGGAAATAAAATTTCTTGGGCGGATTTATTTATACTTGCCGGAACGATGGCTTATGAATCAATGGGATTTAAAGTATTGGGATTTGCCGGGGGACGAGAAGATATTTGGCATCCCGAAAAAGATGTGTATTGGGGGTCTGAAAAAGAATGGCTTGACAAGGACCGCTATGCCGATAAATCTGATGAAGAGACGCTTGAAAATCCCCTTGCAGCCGTACAAATGGGATTGATCTATGTGAATCCGGAAGGAGTTGATGGAAATCCTGATCCATTAAAAACAGCTCAAGCGGTTAGAGTTACTTTCAAACGTATGGCCATGAATGATGAAGAAACAGTAGCTCTGACGGCAGGAGGGCATACCGTGGGGAAAGCACATGGAAATGGCGATGCGACAAAATTAGGTCCTGACCCGGAAGGAGCACCTATTCAAGATCAAGGATTTGGATGGAAAAACCCAAAGGGTAAAGGCAATGCAGAAGATACTGTTTCAAGCGGACTAGAAGGCGCTTGGACCACTACTCCTGACAAATGGAATCACACCTATTTTCACCTTTTACTCAATTATGAATGGGGAGCAACAAAGAGTCCTGCTGGTGCATGGCAATGGGAACCTTTCAATATCAAAGAAGAAGATAAACCGTTTGATGCTCATATTCCCGGTCTCCGCAGAAATCCTATAATGACAGATGCTGATATGGCCTTGAAGGTAGACCCGGAATTCAGAAAAATTTCTGAGCGATTTTACAAAGATCCAAAATATTTTGAAGAGGTATTTGCAAGGGCCTGGTTTAAACTCACACACCGTGATTTGGGCCCCAAAAGTCGCTATCTAGGTCCTGATGTTCCTGAAGAAGATTTTATTTGGCAAGACCCGATTCCTCGTGTTGATTATACACTCTCAAAGTCAGATATCGAAACATTAAAATCTGCTCTTCTACAGTCCGGACTTAGCCGTACAGAACTTATAAATACGGCTTGGGATAGTGCCAGAACATTCAGATATTCGGACTATAGAGGAGGAGCGAATGGAGCTAGAATCCGTCTTGCTCCTCAAAAGGACTGGGCGGGAAACGAACCGGAAAGACTCAAAAAAGTTATTGATAAACTAACTGAAATCCAAGCCAATTTTAGCAAGAAAGTCAGCATGGCAGATCTAATTGTTTTAGGAGGATGTGCAGCCATTGAAACATATGTACATGAGGCAGGGCTAAACATAGAAGTTCCCTTTCTTCCCGGAAGAGGAGATGCAACACAAGAAATGACAGATGAAGAATCTTTTGAAGTATTAGAACCTATTCATGATGGGTATAGAAATTGGCTAAAAAAAGATTACGCTGCGAAACCTGAAGAACTTCTAATTGACAGAACTCAACTTATGGGACTAACCGCTCCTGAAATGACCGTGCTCATAGGTGGAATGCGCGTTTTGGGAACAAATCACGGCGGAACTAAACAGGGTATATTGACGAATAGGGAAGGTAGTTTAACGAATGACTTCTTTGTAAACATTACAGACATGAATAATAAATGGGTACCTGTTTCGGATAATCTTTACAATATTGTCGATAGAAAAACAGGAAAAACTAAATGGACGGCTACAAGAGTTGATTTGGTTTTTGGTTCTAATTCCATTTTACGGTCCTATTCG
>JALSTN010000246.1 GCA_026983735.1 Saprospiraceae bacterium
TGGCGGGAAAGTATGCGGGCTGGAGTCCATACACTTATACGCTTAATAATCCGGTAAGGCTGGTGGATAGGGATGGGCGGAGTGTTGATGATGACTATGGATTGGGTAAAAATGGAAGAATTTCTTTTTTACGAAAGACTAATGATAAGACTGACAAACTTATTGCTTTAGATACTGAAGGGAATGAAACTGATAAATCTATAGAAGTAAAAAAAGGTATTTTAAGGCAATTGGATAATAATCATTGCAAATTGAAATCTAATACTTTGTGGGGAGAGATGAATGGAACATACGCAAATACAGAAAATAGAGCTGATGCATTCAAGATTTTCAAATTTGCTTCTGACAATTCTAATGTTGAGTGGGGATTAATAGGGTCAAAAAATAGTCAGTTCACATTAGGAACACTTTATGAAAACGCAATAATCGGAGGTTTATTAAAAGTTAGTGGATTTAGTCTAAATGAATTAAGTTTTGATTATCATTCTCACCCTGGAGGTCCAAGTAAAGTTGGAGACTTCGCATCAGGTATGTTAGGAGACATGGGTTCTGCTTCGAGTCAAGTATCTAAATTACTGAAATCAGGAGTTTCTTACAAAAATTTGCCTCGATATTATATCTACCGACCGCATGTTGATAAACCATATCGGTTTGAATATAGCCCTTGGAAAAATAAATTTAACTTAAATAGAGTATTCTCATGGAAAAATTTGTAGCATACATATTTTCAATAGGTTTTATGTTGTCCATAACGGGGTGTAAAGGACAGAATTCTTCTCTAAATGAATCTGATTCAGACATAAAGATCTCTATGATAATATTTGATATTTATAAGGGTACAATTGATAATAGCTTATCTCTTATATATTCATGCGAAAGGAGAGTAATACTCATCAAATCAAATGGACTTCAATCATTAGATTTTCAAGAGATACCTCCACCTCCGCTATATGAAAAAAAGCCTAATTACAATGGGTCAAATCGTAATAGTGTAAAAATTGAAGCAGAGGTTTTGAATATGGAAAAAGGAACAGTAGAAAAAATTCAAAGTTTGATAGAAGGTTTCGAGGAGAATGATTTAAAAACTATAATTAATAGTGTCAAGATTGAAGACGGTATAGCAATTAATGTTACAATTGTATATTCTGAAAATAGCATCAAAGATTTTACTTTAATAAATGGAGCAACAGAGAATCAGCGAAAATTTTTAAGGTATATTTTTGATCAAGTGATACATAAATCGAAGTTTAACAAGGAGAAATTAAAGCTCTTTTTACAATAAGTATGGTCGCAGTTTGCAAGTATATGATAGCAAGGTCACAAACAGAATTACTCAGAAAAACGTAGAATTATTTAAAAATATTTCACATTATAAAGATAAAAAATATTTAATTGTTTATCCTTGTAAAGGAAAAATGACCATAAAAGTATGGCTAAGTTGCAAATAGATTTATGAGTGTCGACCCACTGACGAAAAAGTTCGCAGCTTGGAGTCCATACACATCTACGCTTGATAATCCAGTGTGGCTGGTGGGTCCTACGGAAATGGCAGTAGATAGCTCGTATACAATTAATGAAAATATAGGCCAAGTTATAACCACAGGAGATAGAGGAGGGGACGACATGGACTACATTTATCATTTAGCTGGTTCGTTTACCTATGATGAGGTAGTTAAGGTTAGCCATATTATAAAAGCAGACGGGGAGATCATTCGTGGGGAAGTAGCTAGTGTCTTAAGAACTAAATAACACACATATTAAACTTGCTCTTTTTCGCCTACTCTTCACTAATAAATGGGGCATTTATCTCGATAAACTCCCCATTTATTGGCTCGATTAGACAAAAAATAGA
>JALSTN010000247.1 GCA_026983735.1 Saprospiraceae bacterium
TCGTTTGAGGTATAAGAAGAGTACAAATATACGCAACATGACACACACTCCCCTATTTGTTGATGTTTACAAGCTATATTTTGCGTCTTTGCTGAACCAAGTGCCCATTAAGGCATTATACTTGCAAGTAGATATTATTTGTTCTACTAACTTTTGTAAAAACATTCTTTGCTGTTTTTTTTAATATTATATTTCACAAAATAAATTGAATTATTATGAAAAAAACTGAAGTTCCTGTTTATTTAATTGAAAGAACTGCAAAGAAAATGCGCCATGCGTTTAAGTATGTATTGAGGAAATACGACAGTGATTTGACGACCGAACAATGGGTAGTAATCCAATATCTTTTAGACCATGATGGTTCCTCCCAAAGTGAGATTGGATTAAACATTTACAAGGATCCTCCTACGCTAACAAGAATTATTGACAAACTAGTAACCAAAGGTTTAGTCATCAGGAAAACCAATGAATACGACCGCAGAAAGACCAATATTTATTTAACGGATAAAGCGCATAAAAAAGTTAAGGTTTTACTTCCCAAAATTATTGAGTATCGTAAAAAGACTTACCGTGATTTAACGGATGCTCAAATCGAGGAGTTAGCAGAACTTCTAGACATTATTTATCACAATGTATTATAACTATATTAAACCTAATAAATTATGATATATCATAAATTAGGGAAATACCCACACAAGCGACATGTTCAATTTAGGAAGGAAGATGGGGGACTTTTCCAAGAGGAGTTGTTTGGAAAAGAGGGTTTTAGTGGCCATGCTTCTCTATTGTATCATATACATCCCCCAACTGTTATAGAGGCGCTAGGTGATCCTGAAATTGTAGCCCCCCAAATAGCTCGGGAACACAATATGGAGCCTCTAAATTTGAAGGGATTTGATATCAGACCTGAAAGTGATTATATAAAGAGCCACAAAGCCTTGTTTGTCAATAACGATTTAGAAATTGGTCTAATGGCACCCAGGCAATCTATGAGTGACTATTTTTATAAAAACTCTGACGGAGATGAATTACTCTTTATTCATAAAGGAAAAGGGAAATTTAAGTCTCCATTTGGTTTGATTTCATTTGGTTATGGGGACTATTTGATTATTCCTAAGGGAACGGTGTACACTTTAGAGTTTGAAGGAGAGGATAACATGATATTATACATTGAATCTAAATCTTCTATTCACTTTCCAAAGCGATACCATAATGGATATGGTCAATTTTTAGAGCATTCCCCCTTTTGTGAACGGGACATAAGGTTACCCGAGGAATTGGAAACACATGATGAATCCGGTCAATTTTTGATCAAGATAAAAAAGCATGGAATGATATATCCATATACTTATAAATATCACCCATATGATTTGATTGGGTGGGATGGATATAACTACCCATATGCTTTTTCTATTTTTGATTTTGAGCCTATTACCGGCCGGATACATCTTCCCCCTCCTATTCATCAGACATTTGAAGGGAGAAATTTTGTAGTTTGTTCTTTTGTCCCTAGATTATACGACTACCATCCGGAGTCCATACCAGCACCTTACCATCACAGCAATATTGATTCTGATGAAATTCTATATTATGTTGATGGTGACTTTATGAGTAGAAATAATATTGCCCCCGGACAATTCACATTGCATCCAGGCGGTATTCCACATGGTCCACATCCGGGAGCAATTGAGCGTAGTATTGGAAAAAAACAAACAGAGGAATTGGCTGTAATGATTGATCCATTCAATCCGGTCTCTATTACTAAGGAGGCGATGAATATAGCCATCGATGACTATTACAAGGCATGGCAATCGTAATTACAATTTTTTCTTCACTCATTAAAACTACTACATATGTCTAATATAGCAATACCAACTGTTCCAAAAATATTTAAGGAGGCTGAAGATTTCCTCCCATTATTTGGGACGGATCATGTAGAATTTATTGTAGGCAATTCTAAGCAGGCGGCCTACTATTATCAAACTGCTTTTGGCTTTCAACCCTTGGCATACGCCGGCCTTGAAACCGGCATTAGAGACAGAACTTCTTATGTCCTTAGACAAGGAAAGATCACAATCATACTCACTTCACCTCTCAATCATCCAGATAGCAAGGAATTGTCCGATCACCTTATTAAGCATGGGGACGGAATAAAATCAATTGCACTATGGGTTGACGATGCGACTAAAGCTTGGGAAGAGACTACTAAAAGGGGGGCAAAGTCATACATTGCACCTACGGTTAGAGAGGATCAAGACGGGAAAGTAGTATATTCCGGAATTCATACTTACGGTGATACGGTACATTTATTTGTAGAGCGTAAGAACTATAATGGTGTCTTTTTCCCTGGTTATCAGGCTTGGAATCCCAGTTATAAGCCCTCTGAAGTAGGATTGAGATATATTGACCATATGGTTGGCAATGTCGGATGGGGTGAAATGAATACATGGGCCAAATTTTATAATGAAGTGATGGGTTTTGCCAATATCATCACCTTTGATGATAAGGATATATCTACCGAGTATACCGCCTTAATGAGTAAAGTTATGGCCAATGGAAATGGGCGTATAAAGTTCCCAATAAATGAACCTGCAGAGGGAAAAAAGAAGTCCCAAATCGAAGAGTATATTGATTTTTATAATGGTCCAGGGTGTCAACACATGGCAGTTGCTACAGATGATATTGTTCATACCGTAGGAGACTTAAAGAGTCGAGGTGTTGAGTTTTTATATATTCCGGATGAATACTATGAACTCCTCTTTAGGAGAGTTGGCAAAATTGATGAAGATTTGGAAACCTTAAAGCGCCTTGGTATTATGGTTGACAGAGATGATGAAGGATATCTTTTACAGATTTTTACAAAACCGGTTCAAGACAGGCCAACCTTCTTCTTCGAGATTATACAAAGGAAAGGGGCAAAATCATTTGGAAAAGGTAATTTTCAGGCCTTATTCGAATCTATTGAGGCCGAACAAGCCCGTAGAGGGACTTTATAAATCCATGATTCTGCCATTAAGAATCGTTCGAGAAAGTTGTAGCTACCTAATGTAATTAACTACACTCAAGGAAATTTCATTAGGTGGCTATTAACGCTTTTTGGTGTAGACGTAAGTTGAGGTCATCACTGACCAAACAGGAGCTATCATCCAACCAACTACAGGTATTCCAATCATCAAAACAAATGGAATACCAATAGCCAATAATATACCTGGACTTCGCTTTGCAAAAGAAATGCTTTGCTTAAAGTTAAGTGTTCTTTCTAATGCGAAATCCAGATTGGAAAAGCCGGCAAACCACGCTTGCACTAGGAAGATACCAACCACCCCAAAAACCCCTACCCCTGGAATTAAACTGACCGCAAAAAAAAGAAGTAACAATTTAATTTCCTGAATTAACATTCTAGTATTCAGTTTAATCGATCGCCAGACGGAATTCCAAAAATTTAATTCCACAATAGAATCCATGTCCTGCTCTATATGCATTTTAATCAATAATCGCTCTAACCTAAGGCTTAACAAACTAAGCCATGGAGAAAATAGTATATAAAAGGAATATCGGAAAGTAAAAATAGCAAGAAACAAGGCAAGAATAGAGCTAAACAATGAACTCAAAAATCTTTGAAAATAGTTTAGGATAGTGATATCAAGAACTCCGGAATATTCCAATAAAGCTTCTATTCCTTTTTTGATTACTATATATTCTATATGAAATACTAAATATCCCCAACCTATTGATAACAATGCAAGACTGAGGAATAAATATATAATCCTACGATTAACAATAAACCGTAAAACTGAAAGGTAAGACCATAGTGTAAAAAAGAACTCTTTCAACATTAAAGCTCAGAAATCTAAGAGGTAGCTTTCTTTTTTCTTTTGGTTACAAACAATGCTTTAAGTTCTTTTGGAGTCATAAACCCAAGTTGGTCAAAAGTCACCAATACAAACTTTTTAATATCTTGATAATCACGACCTCGTTTGTCGGTAAAATGTTTCAACAGTTTTTTTACATAACCAAAAGAGAGTGCCCTTACCTGGTGATTAAATTTTTCATTGAAAAAGATGTCCATGTAGGTGGCAAAAGTTTTATGAAATTCAAAGTACTCCGTATAGTCTTCAGGATGCAAACGATTTACTACCTGTTTGAAAAAATTGAGTACAGAAAGCATCAGACACTCATTGATGACTGATAGGCCCTCATGTGTATTGTAGAACTCTCGTATTGCATGAATTGTATCTTCATGCATGAACCCCACGGTGTGAATATTTTGCATTATAACATAATAACTCAACAAGTTATCTTTGATCTCTAAATCCATGATTCCATATACTCGATTATCTTGCTTTTCAAGATTTTCAACTCCTTTTTGCAAAAAATCGATATGATTATCAAAATACCAATCCGCAAACTTTGGATTCTTCTTCCTTAAATTATTAAATTGTTGAGAAAGAAACTTCTCAAAATTAGAATCGTACTCGATAAAATTCACCACAGTATAAATCACTTTAGCAAATTCTTTTTCAGAAGTAAAATCCGATTTTGAAATTAGTGTATTTAGCTCTAAGATATATCCCGTGTGATCATATCCTTCTTTTTGTCGATAGAGCAGAAAATCTACAATTTCATTATATGTTACTCTTAATTCTTCTACAGTCTCGGGAAATGAGATAGATTTATAGTTAAAGTGTTCAAATTGCTTCTGATATTTCGAATAATTATTCTTGCGAATTTTCAAGTCTCGTAAGCGAACGGTTACAAGATTTTGAAGATACTGAACAATCTTCTTATTCCCTACCTTATTAATGAAGTTGGTTACCCAAATGTCGCTACTTAATGCAAATCCTATTTGGATACTTTGACCTGTTCGTTGTTTAATGTATTCAAAATTTGGATTATTGACTATAAAGTTTAAAATATCATTGAAATGAGACTGAGGTCTAGTATATTTATAATTCTCATTCAACCAGCCTCGCAAGACACTATAACCTAAGATTCGAGGCAAAAACAATCCCTCTAACCTGTCATCTAGTAAACGCTTCTCAAATTCAACTAATTGCAGGGGAGAGTTTGCCGCCACTTGTGTATGAAGCTTCTCTATCAATGGTTCAAATGTTTCTAGGAGCTTCTTATAATGTACTTCCTCTTCCTCCTCCAAGTATAGCTTCAATTCTTCAGAGTCTTGCATTTTCTCTATCAAGCCCTCTAATTCTGAGATATATTTATTATTCAAAGGTTGGTTAACCATAGTAAAAGCGATTAGTTGATAATATATAGATATTTAACGCAGATAAACCCAGCAAGATTTTACTCCTACCAGGCTTTAAAAAAAATTATACAAATAAGAAACAATTTTCTAATTTCCTACATTCATCACAGGAAAAATGCATCTCCTTACTTTATATTAAGGTTAACTTCTCTACATTTTACTCATCGCAAAGAATGTATATAAAAGCCTATAATAATATTAAACAAGGAGGAGGATTTACGCTCAAAATATTAGGGCTAAGCTTCTTCCTTGTCAGAGGATTCTTCAACAGAAACAGCACTTTCTTCGGTGGCTGGTTGGCTATCATTCTCATCTACCGGTAGATCAACCGGTTCAGTTACCTCTTCTTCTATAGCTGTTACCTCTTCCTCTGCGACAGGAGTTTCAACAGGCTTAGCTACACCTGAGACCATATTCCAAAAAGCCTTCTTCTCTTCAGCTGTTTTTTGGAATCTTTGGCGTATTTTTTGTTCTTTTTCTCTAATAAATTCAGAATATATTTGTTCTGCCTTTTCTTCTGACAAAACGCCCTTCTTCACTCCCTTTAATAGATGAATTTTGTATAGAACACCTTGAAATTTAAGGATGGAGCGGACTGTATCGGTGGGTTGAGCCCCCTTACCGATCCATTCTACTGCTTTATCTCTATCCAATGTGACAGTAGCAGGAATTGTAAGTGGGTTATAGGTGCCAATTTTTTCAATAAATTTACCATCTCTAGGTGCTCTTGCATCTGCTACAACTATATGATAAAAAGGCTTTTTCTTACGACCGTGTCGGGCCAATCGGATCTTTACTCCCATGTTTTTAATATGTATTAAATGTACAAATCCCGATTAACTTGCTTATCAAGCGTCGGGCTTAACGGGCGCAAAGATAATACTAATTATGTGATTTATCTTACTTTCCTTTAATAAAAGTAACAAGATATCCGTCGAAAAGAGGAATCAATGCCGGAAGTAAAATGTCAATTATCCTCAAAATACTCCCTAGCTCTTCGGAGAAATCCGTCCTGAACATGTTTTTCATCTAGATAATTCGAGGGTTGTGGGTCACTTGTAGCTTTCCCATATAAAATTCTTTCCCATTTATCGTTATAAGTTTCGCCGATTGCCGTAGAATGTAGCAAAATCATTTGGTCTGCCGCTAATGAAGGATTGTAAAATAAGAATTTGACTCGAGTTTGTCCATCAGGAGTACGATTGTATACCCAAATCTCATAAGGATAGGCCTCCGGTTCAGCCGTTTCTGTTATTACTTGGGAAGGCTTACCGTATTTTAAAAAAACACGACCTCTATCTGTTTCAAATCCATAGCCAAACCCGGATTTAAAGCGTTCATCTACATACTTTGCAACATTCATGAATTTATGATAATGTTCCTCTGAACTCCTAGGATAAGATTTTAACCAGTACTTTACAAGAAGTCGCCTCATCTCACTTATATCATTTTTAAGTATGGCCTTATTCATTGCCTGGTTTAATTCTTCTGCGATAGGGGATATAGCTTTAAGACTATATCTTAAATCTGATAGTGACAAGCTATTCACCCATTCTAATGTTTTCCAATGATTGTCAGCGGAATCTTTCTGAGTCAAATGTTCAAATTTTCGAAAAAAAATAGCCTTTCCATTATAAATTCGCTTATTTCTATCCAACACTTGAATTCTTAAACAGTATAAACCTGCTGTTAAATCTTCAATTGGGGAAATCAACAACATGGGGACTACCTCGCCAGAGTTGGCCCTTTTATATTGCTCCGAGACCAATTTTCCATCTATGCTATCCTTAAATATTTGTATTTTAAGGACAAATGCATCAGGTATACTTTCATCTGTTCCATACACCTCTACATAGTAGGAAAGAGTTCTCATATCTGCTTCACAAATATTGAAAGGAAGTGGTTCTAAATACACTCCACTTTTAACATATTTAGAGATTTTATGAGAAGGCTCGAAAGATGCCAACAATAAAATATCTGAGAGATTGATGTTAGAAAGTTCATATTTTAAGTCTACTTCAAATTCTGCTTTCAGTTTGTTGTTTGGCTTATAAATGTCAAATAGCTCAACATCAAATATATAATGACCATTATCTAAAGGATACCTAAATGCATGTTTGAAATCCAAAACCTTTTTAGACCTAGGACTTGTAAGAATAAGTGAATCCAATGCTTCTACTCCTTCCTCTCCCTTAATCAATATTACTACTCCTAACCTTCCCTCAATATAATTACTATCTAAGCTAATATAACTCATACTACTACCCAATACCTCTATAAAAACATCAACGAAATCTCCTTGAGATGAGTGATATCCAGCATGAGTGATACTTGCTACGATACCTCGTGCAAAGTTAAAATCATTAAATGAAATCATTAGAACAATGAAAAATATGAATTTTTTCATTTGTCATATTTTTTAGTAAAATGAAATGACAGTATTCTATTGTCATTGGACATTTAATCCAGTACTAAAAGGAAATAAAAAGCATAAATGTTGCAAAAACAGCTCTTCCTTTACACATTGATACCATTAAAGAATTATCTCAAAAGTGTTAAAACAAAAAAAGGAGGGTAACGAATTACCCTCCCTCTTTAATCATAATTAATTATTTGGACTTATCTATTAGTCCATTAAAATCATGCGCTTTGTCGCTGTGAAGTCTGCAGCATCCAACTGATAGTACATCACGCCAGTTGCATTCAACTCATCTTTCGTTACTGTCACTGTATTCACTCCCTTCTCGCCGGATACATTGATAATCTTCAGTACTTTTCCATCTACATTGTAAATGCTTAATGTAGCATCCATTGCAGTCGGTAGTGTGAAGCTTATTGCTGTCTCACTCTTGAATGGGTTCGGTGTATTCTGTCCCAATGCAAACTCTGCTGCATCTGCTCCAGCAAATCGTAGACTTACTGATCCCGTAGCTAATGCTCCGTTGTACACCTCTGCTGTAGTAACATCTGAGTTCAACGCAATAGCCTTAGATACATCTACATCAGCTTTCGCACGGAATACTAATGTGAATAGTGCACTTTCATTTCTTACTGTTACACTTTCTCCGTTAACATCATTCCAACTCGTTGTTAGAACTCCTGAATGGATATTGGCAACATTACTTCCGTTAAAGTTGATAGATCCACCTTCTACTCCTATATACTCCAACTTACTGTCGTCATAAGTAATCGTATACTGGAATCCTGCAACATCGGTGAAATTCGTAGCTTTTACAGCCATCTTGTAGGTCTCACCTGATGCTACATTTGCCGCATCTGCCGTTAAGACTAAGTTATTCGCACTTCTTGTATTGGATCCTGCCAGATTGTTATAGCAGTCTAGCTGGCCAATCTTAATAGCATCCCACTTCACTTCACCAGGATTGTTAACCTTAACCGTCTCTACCA
>JALSTN010000248.1 GCA_026983735.1 Saprospiraceae bacterium
TTTAATTAGATTTTAAAATTAAAGAATGTGCTCCTTTCAATAATATTTTGATATTTAAGAAGTCTTTAGATATCGTTTGATGAGATGGGTGTCTCACCAAAACGGAGGCTTCCCCAGCCACCGGACAAGACCTGGAGTAAGCTCCTTATACGGGTTTGTATGAACGAACGAGTCCGGTATTATGTTGACCTCAGCGCGAAAGCACCAATGAATAAGTCGATATAATTTTACTGATAGATGTAATGTGCAAGTTCCTTGTACCTTGTACCTTGTACCTTAAAAAGTTAATGGGTAAAGGTACGACAATGCCTCCAAAGAGACGTGTTATCTTCTCCATAAAAGGGGTGGGCGATATGATTATGTGTGTATAGAACATATCTTATATATACTTATATATGGCAAAGATAACACAAAAAAATGAAAAGAAGGTGAAAATATCAATTATTATTTGAAGTAAAATAGTATTTACCAGAATTGACCTTTCGTGAGTCCACGAGTAGATGGTTTTGTTACTTGTAAAAGTGTTCATATCGGTTGTAAGCAGCATTTTAGAAGTAGTGTTCGGATGTTAGTTTCTTTGGTGCTTGGATGGAACATATTGTTGTCGGAACATTAATTTATGTGACACACTCATTATTGAGGATGTTAATTCTAAGCATATTTTGTACAATATAAGCTCTGTGATATTTTGTTATGGTAGGTAAACTTTATATCTCTCGGTACATCCCAATTTATTGAGTATATATCCCTTGGACTGTTATTCTACTGAGGCAGACAGTGATCTTCGTCATCATTGATTGAAGGCTTGACATTGGTCCAGCAAGACGTCAAAACAATAAATTTTCAACAAGATATTTTCTTTAACATTGTTATGTAAATATTGATTTTTCAGCCATTTAATACATAGAAAAATATTGCATATGTATAAATGATATATTTATTGGTTTTTTCTTGTCTGTTTCCATCATTCCATTTATCTTTGCGGTTGAATGATAATAGGTCTAATACTGAAAGGGGCTTCCTTTTTGGGTATTGGGCTAAGACGAACTTTTACATTATAATCAACCTGACCATGAACAAACGTTACCGATTTGTTGTGCGTTTTTTATTATTAGTCATGCTATCTTCATCCTTGATATGGCTAACTAGAACGCGCAAAAACTTTACCTCCCCAAGCAACAGCGAATTCACAGAATCTAAGCTATCAAAGGAAAGGCGATCAGAAGAAATCGCAAAACGCGAATTTGAAATGACCGTTGACCCGGCCTTGGGAGAAGTCCCCAAATGGCGTCTATTGGATGCTTTGGATTACATGAAAAAACTGCAAAAAAGAAAGAAATCCCAATCTCGAGCTGCCATTGCAGGATTTAACTGGGTCGAGAGAGGTCCCAGCAATGTCAGTGGGAGAACCCGGGCCATACTAGTAGATAAAGCAGATGCGACGGGCAATACCGTATTTGTCGGTGGAGTGGGTGGAGGAATCTGGAAGACTACGAATGCATTGGCTCCTACACCAAACTGGTCAGCCGTTGATGATTTTATGGATAACTTGGCTATCGGGTCAATGGCTCAGGATACCTCCAACCCGGATGTAATCTATGCCGGTACAGGGGAAGGATGGTTTAATGCTGATGCCATTAGAGGATTAGGAATATTTAAGTCCGTCGATGGAGGGACTACTTTTAGCCAACTAGCCTCAACAAACAATTCGACTTTTTACTATAATCAAAAGATTGTTGTAACCGGTTCGGGAACAGTTCTAGTCGCCACTCGTAACGGAGGTGTCCAACGGTCTGTAAATGGGGGCGGAGCATTCAATAAGGTATTGGGTGCCGGTATGACAGCGGCGACGGATCGTGCTGCGGATCTCGAAATTGCAGATAATGGAGATATTTATGCCTCTATGGGGATTTTTAACTCTGATGGGATTTATAAATCAACAGACGATGGTCAAACTTGGACTAAATTAAATACCGGTGGAGTAAGTGGACGCAGGATTGAATTGGCATGTGCTCCTTCTAACGCCAATCGAGTTTTAGCGGTCTTTCACTCTACAACTAATAATGATGTTAGCGATATTCTTCGATCGGATGATGGAGGGTCAACGTGGACAAGTCTTCCCGTCCCCGGAGCTTTTGGGATGGCTAATTATACAAGAGGGCAGGCATGGTACGACTTAATTTCTGCGTTTGACCCACAGGACGATTCGAGGATTTTTATCGGTGGTGTAGATGTTTTATTGTCTGAAGATTCAGGGAACACATGGACACAGATTACGCAATGGTATGGCGGAGGAGGATTTCAATATATGCATGCTGACCAGCATGCTATGGTGTTTGATCCCAACGATAATTCCGTCATGTATTATGGCAATGATGGTGGAATTTATCGCACCCAAGATGCAACAGCATCTACTCCCTCCATATCAGGTATTTATGATGATTATAATGTCACTCAATATTACGCTTGTGATATTAATCCCACGATGGGATCGGATAATTTTATAGCCGGTGCTCAGGATAATGGTACTCAGAAATATACCATGCCGGGCATAAATGCGACGACAGAGGTTACAGGCGGTGATGGGGCTTATTGTCATATAGATCAAGATAATGGCAATATTCAAATCAGCTCTTATGTATATAATAACTATCGTGTGACAACGGATAATTGGGGGACGGTAACATTTAGAAATCATTCCAATACAGGTCGATTTATCAACCCTTCAGATTATGATAGTGATGCCAATATACTATATGCAGCTTATACAGGAGGTCGATTCTTGAGAATGTCAGACGTAGGTGGAACAAATACGTTTAATACCTTTAGTGTTGGAGCCTTTCCTAGTCAAGTGGTATCGAGTGTAACGGTTTCCCCTAATGTAGCCAATAGGGTTTATTTTGGATTTCCAAATGGTGATATCGTACGAGTTAACAATGCCAATGGCGCAGCACCCACCGGAACGTTATTAACTAAACCTACCGGGGCCTATCTTAATTGTATCGAGGTTCAACAAGGAGACGATAATCATATTTTAGTAGCATATTCTAACTATGGTGTGAACAGTGTTTGGGAAACGACAGACGGAGGTACCTCTTGGACTTCTATTGAGGGCAACTTGCCCGACATGCCGATTAGATGGATTAAGTTTTATCCCGGAACCATAGACTCCGCCATGGTTGCTACCGATATGGGCGTATGGACGACGGATAATATCAATGGCGGTGCTACGGTATGGGGAGCTTCCAATGCCTCTTTTGCTACGGTACGAGTAGATATGCTGGCTACAAGAGATAATGATAAAACTATTATAGCAGCCACCCATGGTCGAGGATTGTTCTCTTATAAACCAGCTGCATGCAATATTACTGCTTCAGGGTTGACTAATGTCCAATGCAATGACAATGGAACTCCCTGTGATGCTGCAGATGACTATATTACCTTTGATTTGAATGTACAGGGAACAAATACGGGCGCGACGTTTACAGTTTCCTCAACAGGACATGTCGTCACCTCTCTTTCTGCTCCTAATAACTATAACACAATCGAGTCTTTTAGACTTGAGAATGGATCTGCTGGTAGTGGAAATGCAAATATAACTATCACAGATGATACAGATAATACCTGTACGTTTAATGATGTTGTAACCGATCCGGGAAGTTGCTCCACTATGACTGCCGCTGCTGCAAACATTAATGAATTTCATTATGATAATTCAGGTGCAGATCAAAATGAATTTGTTGAAGTATATATTGCGGACCCACAACCCGCAGATTTATCAATGTATACTGTAGAGCTCTATAACGGTTCCAATGGAAATAGTTATGCCGTTAAGACCTTATCTGATCCGGCTATTACTGCTACGGCAGGAACGGGTGGGACCTATTATGTTTGGGAGCGCTCTCTTCAAAATGGTGCCCCTGATGGTTTGGCATTGGCGGGACCTTGTGGATTGATTGAATTTTTGAGTTATGAGGGGACTTTTACCGCTAATAATGGGATCGCTGCCGGTGTTACAAGTACGAATGTAGGAGTAAGCGAAAATAGTGGTACTCCTTTAAACAGCGCTATTCAGCTCATAGGCGGGACCTGGACATATACTCCATCTTGCAATACAAAAGGAGCAGATAATAACACTTGTACCTGTAGTATTACCGGTTCTGGGTTAACGAATATACAATGTAATGATGCTGGAACTCCAACAGATGCTACAGATGACTATATTACATTTGACCTTAATGTGATGGGTTCGAATCTTGGATCAACTTATACCGTCTCAGCTGCTGGCCACACTGTCACTGATCTTTCCGCGCCTAATAATTATAACTCAGTGGAATCATTCCGACTTGAGAATGGGTCCGCTGGTGGAGGCAACATCAATATCACTATTACAGATGATACTGATAATACATGTACCTTCAATGATGTGGTGACAGACCCGGGTACCTGTTCTTCAGGAGTTATTACGATTAAAATAAAGGATCCTTGTCAATGTAAGGATAATGCGACAACATTATTTGACGGACAATTTGACGAGACTGTTACCGTAACAGCACCTTCTGGCCAAACTTGGAATTTGATTGTGGCTACTGAGTTCTATGACCCAGCAAGTGCTGCACCACCTGCAGCACCTACCCCATTTGTACTTCCGGCTGCCATGACAGAGACACCCATTGGGGGAGGTTTAAGTGAATATGAGATCTCGGGTATAACAATAGATGCGACACTTTATTCGGTAACCTGTTCAAATGGAACAGACAGCTTGAGTATATCAAATCAATGCTATTATCCCAATCCCTCTATCACTGGTGTAAATGATACACTATGTATGTCTGATCCGGCATTTGCACCCGGATTAAGTTATGACAGAGGGGATGGAGGAGCGCCAAGCGTACCTGCAGATGCTGAAACCTTTAAGATTGATGGTAGTGTCATCAATCCTCCTATGATTACACCTGGAACACTTGCTCCTGGTGTCCATTACTTATCTTATGAAGTTGATGCTGGGGATGAAGGAAATGTGCCCCCTCCGGGACCTAATTTTCCGGGTTGTATACAAGAGGTGTTTGATACTATATTTGTACAGAGTCCACCCACTATTATTTGTCCTCCGGACAGTATGAATGATATGGATTGTAATATTGACATACCTCCGGCAGAAACAATGTTTAATACGGATACTACGGGCCCAGGCTTTATAAATCCTGCATGGCCAACTATCCTCAATGGCTGCGGTGGGGTAAGTTTATCTTCGTTTAATGATACAATGGACATCGGGTGTACAAGGGTTATTACCATACACTATGTAGCTACAGATGGAAGTGGCAATGCGGATACTTGTGGGCAGATGTATATGTTCCATTTTGATACTATTGCACCAGGGTTTAGTATTACTCCTGCAGACACCACAATAGAATGTTCGGGTCCACCGGTCGATACGGTAGAAGTAGCAGATAATTGTGATTGTGGCAGCACTGTTGCTGCTGGTGAAATCTGGGTAAATGAATTTCATTATGACAACACTGGTGGTGATGTAGGCGAATTTATAGAAGTAGCGGGACCAGCTGGAGTAGATCTTACAGCGTATAGTTTGGTGCTCTACAACGGAAGTAATGGAAATACTTATAACACCATGAATTTGACAGGTACTATTGATGATGAGGGGAATGGTTATGGCGCTGTTGACTTTCAATATCCCACCAATGGAATTCAGAATGGTTCACCGGATGGAATCGCTCTCGTGAAGGGCGCGACGGTCATTGAGTTTTGGAGTTATGAAGGAGTCTTTACTGCAAATAATGGTCCTGCAGCAGGAATGATGAGTGTAGATGTTGGTGTTGCAGAAAATTCAGGAACGCCGATAGGTCAATCGCTACAATTAATGGGGATGGGAAGCACAGCTTCTGATTTTACCTGGTCAGGTCCTTCCGGAGATAGTCCGGGAAGCTTAAATAGCATGCAAATGTTAATGGGAGCTGCAAATAACAATTTTACTTGTGACATAAGTATGGTAGCAGATACTGTAGCCGGTGGATGTCCGAATGAGTTTACTATTACCCGTACTTGGACAGCGACGGATGGTTGTGGAAATACCTCTACACAAGCTCAAGTGATAATGGTTATTGATACTACTCCTCCCGAGTTCTGTGTCCCCGGTGGACTTCCAATGGATACTACGATCAATTGTTCTGCTATGTTGCCGGATGCCTCAATAGTCTCCGGTATCGACGGATGTGATGCTTCATTGACCGATAATGTATGGATTAACGAATTCCATTATGATAATGCAGGTGCTGACGTAGGAGAGTTTATTGAAATAGCAGGATATGGAGGATTGGACCTTACCGGTTATCAAATCGTTCTTTACAATGGAAGTAACGGTCGCATGTATAATACTACCAATTTAAGTGGAATTATTCCGGCTGAGGAGTGTGGCTTTGGTGCAGTAGTTTTTGATATCAATCCGATTCAAAATGGATCTCCGGATGGCTTTGCATTGGTTCAAGGGGGGACAGTTATAGAATTTTTAAGTTATGAAGGTAGCTTTACCGCAACGGATGGTCCTGCAAATGGAATGACAAGTGTCGATGTAGGTGTTTCAGAACCTTCCAATACACCTATTGGCCGTTCATTACAGAGAACGGGGTCAGGTAACGGACCAGGCGGCTTCACTTGGACAGGCCCATTAGCAGATTCAAGAGGAATGCTCAATGCAGGACAAGTGATTCAAGGACCTATACCCGCTGATTTTGTAGAGACAATAGTACCGGGTAGTTGTATAGGAGAACAAACTATTACAAGAACATGGACGGTAACAGATGTATGCGGTAATGCAGCAACCCATCAGCAAATTATCCAAGTCATAGACACAATAGCTCCTGCAGCTATATGTAAGAACATTATAATTTACGTTGATGCCAATGGTTTTGTTTCTATCGTTCCGGGAGATATTGATGGCGGTAGTATGGATGATTGTTCTCCGGTCACATTAGATGCGAGCAAGACCACTTTTGATTGTTCTAATATCGGAGTTAATAGAGTGAACCTCACCGTTACGGATGACTGTGGTAATTCTTCGACTTGCGAAGCATTAGTGGAAGTGCAGGATACAATCGCTCCGGTATTAAATTGTATTGATATCGAACTTGAGGCTTTGCCGGGTTTCTGTTATTCTAGGTTACCCAATATATTGATTAGTGTTTTTGCCCATGATAATTGTGATCCGTCTCCTGTTATTGAACAAGTTGATGACGGCGCGCCAAAGTCGGGTGATGAATTGCCGATTGGCGACAATTTCATAACAGCAAAAGCAACTGACAAGTATGGCAATGTCTCGATGTGTACTTTCAATATTCACGTTAGAGGATATCACGATCCTTATAAAACCTTGACATGTCAAGACATGACACAACTAAGTCTTGATGAAAATTGTATGGTAACTCTTACAGCGGATATGTTCCTAATCGGTGCTAAGTATCATTGCTTTGGGGATTATCTGGTAGAAGTGAAGGATGAGGATGGCAACTTGATTGATGACAGGGATGATATTCCCGGACTTCAACTAGGTAGTTCGCGAGTGGGCAATTGCTACACCGTTACTGTAATTGATCCTGAAAACCTTAATAATAAATGCTGGGGAAAGGTATGTATTGAAGATAAAATCCCACCATTTATAGAGAGATGTCCAAATGATACGCTTACTTGTTTGGATAATACTTTGCCAGTATCAGAAGGCGGGGATGTCGTTGATCCTACCGTAATTGAAGCTTGTGGTATAGCATCAAAGAGCTATACTGATTGGGTTGATTTGGGTTCTTGTGCGCTCGGGTATGAAAGTAAGATTTTGAGAACTTGGACATTTATTGATAACAGTGGGAATAAAACCACCTGTACACAATTGGTAGTAGTAGAGTACGGTTCACTCTTTGATGTCAATCCACCGCATGATTATGATGGACTCGATAGAGATATGTTATCCTGTGATCAAAGATATGATCCGATTAAAGATGCTAAAATAGATGCATCGGTAAGAGGTAACCAACATTTTCCGGGATATCCTCTTTGTGTAGATGATTATGTCCTTGACCAAGAAGTTTTTGCAAACACAGGTCAACGACAACCTCGTGTTCTTGGATGGAATGCTATAGAAAATGGTCCTTTTGCAGGACATCCATCCCCTTATGCGAAGTACTACAAAGCACATTGGAATTGGGTCTTGTCTCATGGAAGTGCATGTTGGGGGCCCGATCAATATGTTAAGTGGAGTGGAACAGGATTCCCTTCGGGAAGCACTTGCTCCAACTTGAATATGAGGTATGAAGATGATATCTTCGACAATGCACGACCCGGATGTGATGCAGGAGATGTGGGATGTTATAAAGTATTGAGAAAATGGACAGTGTTAGACTGGTGTACAAGTGAGATCGGAGGATGGAATCAGATTATTAAGGTCGTAGATAATGAAGGACCTAAAGTAACTTATCCGGATGAACTGACCATAGGTATGCAAGCGAGTTCTTGCTCCGGTTATTGGTATGTCGAAGCACCTTGGCTAGAAGATAATTGCTCCAATGAAATTCATTATAGCGTAGAGGC
>JALSTN010000249.1 GCA_026983735.1 Saprospiraceae bacterium
CCTCCTTACCGCATTGGATGGTATCCATATCAATGGCCGGAAAGCACCAAGACTTCCTCACATCTCTAACGTCACCTTTGAAGGAACAGATGCTAAGGATCTCCTCAACATCCTGGAAGACAAGCTGGCCATCTCTACGGGATCAGCTTGCAACACATCCAACCTCACCCCGAGCCATGTGCTCTCTGCCATGGGAATCCAAGGAAAGGATGCACACAGGTCCTTGCGTCTAAGTGTGGGGATAAATACGACCCTAGAGGATATCCATCGTGCCTCCCAACACCTACATCAAGCTGTTATAGCTTCAAGAAAACATCATCTGGAAAGAGGTCCATCCCCTAAATTATCAGGAGATACCGTCCGATGGGACTGAGGGGTTGGGGTAGACTCTGACTTCTCCGCTTTGTTCTGAAAGAGAAAAGATACGTTACGTTTTATACCTTCATACTTGGCTCTCTCTAATGGTGTACCTTTAAATTGAGACTTGAATGTAGGTTTATCCATCGCAACCCAATCCGCCACAGTCCATTCCAAAAAACCTCCTTCCTTTGGTTCGAAATACGGTTCATCATGCGGACTGGCAAAACGATTCCACGGGCACACCTGTTGACAGATGTCACATCCAAACACCCAACCTTCCATCTTATTTTCGAAGGCAGCAGGTATGTCTTCTTGAGGTTTCAACTCGATCGTGGCATAGGATATACACCGGCTTCCATCAACGACATATCCCATATCGGCAATAGCTCCGGTAGGACACGCATCGATACATCTTCGGCATCGTCCACAATGGTCCTGTATGGCTTCGTCGGGGACCAATTCCACGTCCAAGATGAGTTCGGCAAGAAAAAAATAAGAACCGTGTTTCGGGTGAATTAATAAAGTGTGTTTGCCTTGCCATCCCAAACCACTTCGTGCCGCCCACTGACGCTCAAGGACCGGAGCAGAATCAACAAAATAACGCCCCTCCACTGCTCCTAATTCATCCCGGATGCGCTCCAAAAGTTGATGCATTTTACGTTTGATGACAAAGTGATAGTCCTTGCCATAGGCATAAGTGGCCACCTTTGGAGCCTCCGGATTCAAGGGTTGTTTTGTAGTGTAATAGTTGTACGCCAGACTAATGATACTCTTTGCCCCTGGAACAAGTTGGGTAGGGTCCAGTCTCTTTTCTTTGTAGTTTTCCAAGTACTGCATCTTTCCCTGGTAACCATTGCGGAGCCACTCTTCCAATTGCTGTTGGTAAGACGCTCCTATAAATTCCGCCTTAGAGATCCCTACATGAAGAAAACCGGCCTCTAGGGCCAGGGATTTAATCCATCGGGTCCTTTCTTTGATATCCATGCAAGGATTATAATATCTGCAGTTTAGCAAATTTGAGCATCAACCGCTTAGGTTCTCCATTAATCTGATCAAACCGGATCGTAGCGACGCGTTTATCCCGGCTTCCCTCTATAGAAAGCACTTGCCCCTCTCCAAACTTCATGTGCAATACCTTTTGACCTGCTTGAATTTGGTCGGCTGGACTAGGAGTAAAACTAGATACGTCAACCTTAAAACTACTCACCTGCTTCGTTTTATTTCTAGGCGCAAAATGTCCTTGAACTCCACCACGAGGAGAGGACTCCTGACGTTGATATCCCCTACTGGGGCCCTCCCCTATCACTTTGACTTTAGGGGTCGGTGCATCGATATGCTCCTCCGGTAATTCCTCCAAAAATCGACTGGCTTCATTGTATCGTATCTCTCCGTACTGATACCTGCTATTGGCATGAGAAAGTGTCAGAAGACGTTTAGAACGCGTAACTGCGACATAGAAAAGACGGCGCTCCTCATCGATCTGTTCCGGATTCTTCAATGTCATGAAAGAAGGAAAAATATTCTCTTCCATCCCCACTACAAAGACGGCATCAAACTCCAGTCCCTTGGCAGAATGTATGGTCATCAAGGTCACATAATCTTCCTCTGTATTGGTGTTATCCATGTCTGTCAATAAAGCGACATCCTGAAGATAACTGCTTAGACTTTTATCGGATACTTCTCCACCCGCCCCCATTTCATCCGCCTCTACAAATTCCTTCATCCCATCGAGCAATGAATGCATGTTCTCTAATCGGTTTACACCCTCGACACTTACATCCGACTTGAGTAATTTCTCCAGACCCGATCGTTTTGAAGCCTCTACTGCTACTTCATAAGCATTTTGAGTCTTATCCATGTTTTTTAGATGTTGGATGATATCCACAAACTTTTGAATCGAAGCGGATGCTCGAGGCGACATGGGAAGCTCTTTCATCGCACGCCACAAGCTGATATCCTTTTGATTAGAATACTCTATCATTTTGTCTATTGAAGTCTTGCCAATGCCGCGCTTGGGATAGTTTATGGCTCGCTTAAGTGCCTCGCTATCATTCTCATTGACTACAAGCCTGAGATAGGCGAGCAAATCCTTTACTTCTTTACGCTGAAAAAAACTCAATCCTCCGAAGATCTTATAAGGGATATTGGCTTTGCGCAAATATTCCTCAAATGCCCGCGACTGTGCATTGGTGCGGTACAATATCGCCATCTCATTGTAATCTAGAAAATATCGATTGCGATACTCTTGGATGAGTCCCGCCACTCTCTTGGCCTCTTCGGTATCGGTAAGGGTTTTCAATATCTTTACCTTTGGCCCCTCCTTCTTCTCCGTCCAAATCTTCTTCTTGATCTGCTTCTTATTAAAACCGATAAGATGATTGGCACTATTGACTATATGAATCGTCGAACGGTAGTTTTGCTCCAATTTTATTACCTTAACCTCGTTAAATTCGGTCTGAAAATCCAAAATATTGGAAATGTCAGCGCCTCGAAATGCATATATACTCTGAGCATCATCGCCTACTATACAGACATTCTCCTTACTCCCTGCATATCTGGAAAGCAACTTTAATATCGCATACTGCAGATAATTTGTATCTTGAAACTCATCGACCAGAATGTATTGAAATTGTTCTTGATACTTCTCGCGAACCCCTTCGGGGTTGTCCCGCAGCAAATAGTAAAACTTGTATAGCAAATCATCAAAATCCATCGCTCCGGCTCGCTCACACCTCCTCGCATATCGCTCATAGATCACATGAATGTACGGACGTCGGCTTATCCTGTCCCTTTCCAATATCCGGTCGTTCTTTCCATATTGCTCCGGTGATATCAACTGCGTCTTAGCAGCTGATATCCGTGCCCTGACGCCATTGACATTGTAGGTATTCTTATCGAGCTTCATCTCTTTGATGATTGCTTTGAGTAGACTCTTCGAATCCTCCGTATCATAGATCGTAAAATCAGATGGATACCCTATCTTATCCGCTTCACGCCTTAGAATTCTTGCAAAAATACTGTGAAATGTCCCCATCCATAAGCTGCGAGAACCGGGCCCTGCGATATCTTTAATTCGCTCTTTCATCTCCTTTGCCGCCTTATTCGTAAAGGTCAATGCCAATATATTCCAAGGAGATACCCCACTATTCATCAAGTGAGCAATCCGATACGTCAGCACCCGCGTCTTCCCGGAGCCGGGACCCGCGATCACCATTACCGGACCTTCTAATGTAGTAACTGCTTCCCGTTGAGAGGGATTGAGCGAATCGAGGTATTGAGACATATATTGAGTTTGAATAGGGGGTTAAAAAGTCGTAAAATTACAATTTTTTGACATGTGTGAGGGTATGAAAAGGTGAAGATCTGAATATTGGACCACCATTCAGGTCGATGTACTATAAAACGAGCACGAATTTTATTAAAACTCTATGATCAAAGAACACACTCTATCGGACCTGCTAAGTCTATTCGTGCGTTTAAATGCAAATGAATGCCTGTACGTAGTTCTATTCATTGTTGTCCTCCCTCGGGAATAATGGGGTCAACGATGATTGTACTGCTTCCAAATCACGCGTATTAGAACAATAGGAAGAAGTATGAGCCCAAGCAATGCAGCCGTGTAAGATAAGATCAATTGGCTTTTCATATACCGCTCTAATGCCCACACCGCTTCCGCCTCCATCCCTGAAAACATAGGATAAAACCCTACATCCTTAATAAAATAAACGACCCCACTAAAATACCTCAGTGCAAAAACTAAAACCAGCAACCCAAAAAGTAAAACGCCTACTTTAGAACGAACACTCTTCATATATGGGACATAAGGGTGCAAGAAGAGTAGCCGAGTCACCTGAAACGCTAATACTATACCAAAGATATTCTCCACGATTATGGGATACTTCAAATGCATCGTCCAGACCGGCATCAATACCATAAGGACAATGAGGGCCGTGATAACCCATAATATCAACTCCAAAATCCATTCATTTCTACGCTGTTGTAATTCTGCTTTTAATCCTTTTAGCTTCACTCTTTAAATTTTGTACAAAGGTAGGCAAATTGTACCAACTCATTCACTGCCACTTCTCCTATTCTCATTATCTGAAAGCAACGAAAGAAAAACTGCTGAATTAGAAATGAAGAGGATGGGTTTGCCAAAAAAGGAAGTGATACCTAACCCATTTTGGCATTTTTACTTTGCAGATTTGTCTATACCAGCTCTTACCTTATGTCACTGTGTTTTGACCTTTCAAAGAACTTATCTTTTGGAGATGAAATAGAGCTGCATCCAATGCTAGACGGTTCTCCATGAAGTAGTATTCTCTCTTGTACTAGCCTTAGGCATGAAGGATGGAAGGCCAAGATGCCAATTAAGTCTATTATACACCAAAAATAGTCCATCCCAAAATAACTCTCCACCTATAATCCATATAGGGCGAGAGTCTACAAAGATCTCGGCTAGATATATAACACGTATTGAGTATCTTTATGCCTAAAAAAAATGCGTATACTACTTTTCATTATATGCTTGACGCTCTTTGCTTGTATAGAGAAGCATCCCGCTTCGAGTAATCAAACCATCTCCCAAGCAATACCTCCTTCCACAACCTCCCTTCGATCCGAAGCTTTGAAAATTATCCGCGATGCTTATTTCGCTACGTTGATCACCCTGGATAATAATGGCATTCCAAAAGCGAGAATCATGGAGCCTTTTCCTCCTGAAGCTGACTTTACCATCTGGTTGGCGACCAATCCGAGAAGTAGAAAAGTCCGAGAAATCAACAATTGTCCGATCATCACCTTACACTACTTCGACAAAAAAAGATTGGGATATGTATCCCTCTATGGTCGAGCTTCCCTAGTCAATGATGCAGATACAAAATCAAAAATATGGAAGGACGGTTGGGAAAAATTCTATCCAGACAAAGATAAAGACTATCTGCTCATCCGATTCGTACCGGACAGTCTGGAACTCATTAGTATCACGGACAATTACACCGGCAATAAGAACACTTGGCAGCCTCATGTACTTCGTTTTTAAACTATTACAGCGATCATTAAAATATCCCCTAAGTCTACTACATTGGATAATCAGAATCACAAAACAGATGACAATTTTACTCTATTCACGGCTAAAATCAATACCTTTAAGGCTTTATTGCCATTTCATAAAAAAATAAGTCTTATGAAGAAAACAATATACACATTTAGCATAATGGTTTTCTTAAGCAGCTTTGCCCTTTCCCAGGTCCATCGTTGGGAAAGAACCAATCCGGGAGGAGGAGGTGCATTTAGTACGATTGGAGCGGGGATAACTGGTATCGTAGTGGCTGGCAGTGACCTGAGTGGTGCTTACATCAGCCGTGATCGAGGAAATTCTTGGGAGGTATTGGGGTATAGTAAGGGGCTAACTGCCACGCATGTATCCGGTGTAGGATTTGACAGACTTGATGGAGACCTCCTCTATATTGGTACAGATGAAGGCATCTTTAGAAGCACGGATGGAGGACGATCCGTCAAAAAAGTATTAGAAGGGGGGTACATCACAGACATAGAATTTGGCACGGCCCAACCCAATATCGGATATGCGACCTATCACCCTATGTACAACACGACCCAAGGCGCAATATTTCGAACTACAGACCGGGGCTTGAACTGGTCTAAAGTTAGTCTTGACCTACCGGATGATCTACGCATTCTCAAACTCATCGTCCACCCCGCCCAAGCAAACACCCTGTATCTCCTAAGTGGAGAAGGGCGCTTCGCCTGTGGTCCTGCCCAGGTTTGGAAGAGCAAAGACGGAGGCAAACATTGGGTGCAACTTGCCAGTGAGCTGAGCCCCATTCTGGATATCGCTATGCGACAGAAGGCGCCTTATGCGCTCTATTTGACGACCATGCATGCGGCTTGCGGAGAACAGTGGTATTGGACCGATGTCGAAGGAGATCTTTACAAGAGTACAGATGGAGGACAACATTGGGCATGGAGTTCAGACTACACCGGGGTTATCTGGTTAGATGACGAAGACTCCTCGGTGTTACGATTAATAGACCCTCGAGAACCTTACACCTGGAATGACAGGAGTGGCACCTTCACTTCGGTCAATGATGGTTTTGATTTTGGGCGGTCGGGAGATGTAGAAGATTGGGACACCTTCTTTCAGGGGAACACTTTTTGGTGCTATGGCTCGAGTTACAACGGGATTTGCAAGGCGTTAGGGGAGGATTTGTCGGATCCCGACAGCTATTGGTGGGTCAACCCCCAATGGGTATTTCATACATCTGATGCCGGAAAGACCTTCCACAATTCATTTACAGATGAAGTAAAACCCGGCTTTTGGAGGAGTAGAGGATTTGACAATGTCAATATGATGGCCATCGAGGTTAGCCCAGTAGATGACGATATCGTGTACATCGGGTATTTTGATATGGGGATTTGGCGGAGTCTGGATCATGGGGAGAGTTGGCAGAGCTGCAATGACAGCATCTTCACCGGGAGTTGGGATGGATATGGAGGCAATTGTGCCACTATTGTCGCCGACCCCTCAAGGGCAAATGTAGTATGGGCCTCCCTAGGAGAAAACCAAGAGGGACAACCCCTGACCTTCCTTTTAAAAAGCGACAAAAAAGGGGCGAAAGGCTCTTGGCAAAGAGCGGATAATGGTTTGCCCAATGAAGAAATCATGGGCTTATCCATAGACACTAAAAGCCCGCAAGATCAACGCACGCTCTACGTTACTGCGTTAAGTGATGTTTATAGAAGCACAGATGATGGCCGTCATTGGTCAAAAGTCTTAGACGGTAAGGGATGTCGTTTTACAGCGGTAGATCAAGTCGATACTCGATTGGTATATGCAGGTGGAGAAAGGGGGATATGGCGCTCTGAAGACAGAGGTAATACCTGGACAGATATAAGCCTGGATATCATGCAATCTACGGATAACACAGGTTTTTGGGAATGGGGATACGATGGGGTCTGGGATATCGAGACGGATCCGGCCCACGAGGGATGGGTCTATGTAGTCGTTCATGGAACAGACAAAGGTCTTTATCGGTCCAAAGACAAAGGTCAAACCTGGGAACATCTTTTGACAGATGACTTTCTCCGCAATGTAGGCATTCTACCCACTGACAATAATATCGTTTATGCGACCTCCTCCAGTGCTTTCGAAGCCGGCGGATGGAAACCCGGCTCCAATGGCATCTGGTATTCAGAGGATGGCGGCAACCATTGGTCGCGGCAGAACCAAGGGATGGCATGGCCCTTTGCCCAGCCCGTCGCTTTCGATCGTAGAACGCCTACCACGGTATTTGTAGGTTCACCGGGAACCGGTATCCAGAAAGCTCTGGTCCCCTTTTCTACTTCCAATCAGACCATCCGTACGACTTCTTCCGACCTAACGATTTATCCTAATCCAGCCAAGGATTTTATCCGTATTTCCTGTCGGTATGAAATGGTAAAGCTCCGACTTATCGCTGCAGATGGTCGAACTGCAAAAACCTTCCAGCCTAAAGGGCATATAGTACAGCATAAAATATCAGGGCTGCCCACCGGTATATATTTCCTACAAATAAAAATCAAAACCCCAACAGGAGAAAAATGGATTTATAGACGGATTGTCATTGATCCTGCGCACTAGTAAATGTAATAGCTGCCTTTAGATTATATTTTTACAATAATTTTTGAAATACCGTAGGAAAAAGCCCCAGAGGGGCGACATGTTCTAGCAAGGGACGTAAGTCCCTTGTAACTTTGCACAGTGGTTTGAGTGCCGGAGGTACGACAGGTATTTCCATTTGTATCATGTTATTTTGGTGGATATTTTCTGTCGTCCCGACGGGACTTGCTTGTGTTTCTTTTCTTTACCAGGCACTTACGTGCCCGGCTATAATCTACCGTCCCTACGGGACTTATCAATAATCGTCCCTAAGGGACTTGCCTATAATATCATATATGAATCTATCATAATATTGTCCCTAAGGGACGCTTTTGCCTTCTTTAATTTTTGAAATACCGTGGAAAAAGCCCCAGAGGGCGACATGTTCTAGCAAGGGACGTAAGTCCCTTGTAACTTTGCACAGTGGTTTGAGTGCCGGAGGTACGACAGGTATTTCCATTTGTATCATGTTATTTTGGTGGATATTTTCTGTCGTCCCGAC
>JALSTN010000250.1 GCA_026983735.1 Saprospiraceae bacterium
AGTAAAGGTAGGGGTTTTGTGGGGATTATGGAAGGGGGAGGGGGATTTTTTTGTGTAGAGGGTTGAAATAGCTTCGGGATGAGTAGGGCAGAACGAGGCGTGATACTAACACTTTATGAAGCGAACTATCCGGGATTAATTTTCTCATAAAAATCCGGCTTTAGAATTGTTTAATACTGTTAAATTCTGTATCTTTGCGCAAAAGGCTATTTGGTGATTTTAAAGATTACATATGTATAGAAAATTTTTAATACATTTTGTTCCAGTTTATTATAAATTTTCAAGCATATTAATGTTACACACGAAAGGCTTTTGTTACTAAATAATTAAAAATTATGCGTACTGTAACAATTGAAATTATAAATGAAAAAGCCCTAAACCTTTTGCGAGATTTAGAACTACTAAAACTTATTCGATTCCGCAAGGATAATACGGAACATACAACTACCATCAACTGGCTTGATTACAAGGGAGCCATGTCTAAGCAACCTTTGAGTATTATTGATCAACAATTAAATGATCTACGAAACGAATGGGAATAAAATATCTTTGGGACACCAATACGATCATTTACTTTTTACAAAAACAATTTCCTGCTTCTGCCGAACAGTTTGTCGATAACACGTTGAAACATTCGCCACCCACCATTTCTGCTATTACAGAGATAGAACTACTTTGCTGGAAAACTGATATTGAAAAGGACTTGGAAGTCTTATACAAATTTATTGATGAAGCTATAGTATTTGAACTGGAAAAATCCATCAAACTCAAAACAGCTGACATCCGTAAAACTCATAAAATCAAACTACCTGACGCTATTATCGCTGCTACTGCTCTTGTCCACGACCTTACTCTAATCACTCGCAACACCAAAGACTTTATTACTATTGACAGACTGCAAGTGGTTAATCCCTTTGAAAAGTAAAGAAAACCGGTCAAATTCTGTTTAGGTTCAACCATTTTCTAATTCTATCTTTCGTCTAAAATAAATCCTTTCAGCTTCTTCATCTTTCTCCACTATTAGTTCTTCATAAGCATTTTTATCTAAGCATAATTCAGGATAACCTATAATTGCTTGGACGAAAGGATATATATCTTCGTTTTTGTCAATTACTCTAAATTTCCAACTTATGGGAACGCTGTCATCAATTGTTTCAAATAGTTGACAGGGACAGGCAGAAATTAAGCCGTTATCATCTATTAAATAAGCTTGGTAAGTTTCAAAAACAATAATTCCCATTACTAAGTACTCCTTCCCAATTTCCAGTTCTCCATACTCAGTTTTTTCCGAAACTCCGAACCTTCCAAATTCTTCTTCAATTAAAGACTTATATTCATAAAATCTTAAATCCTTTCCTGTGTTATATTTACATAGGATTCTCATAATTATTTAAATTTAAAATCGTCTACATATTTTAAGACACCATTTTCAAATTTACCCACGTAATGCACTACTGCCTTAGTTCCATTTTGGGTAGTAACTGAATACTGCATTTTACTCCAACCTACCCACCTTGAATCTTTCATACCAGTCATTACTATTTTACCAATTGTCGGGTCTTTGACAACTGCATTCATCGCCATTTGTTCAACTAAATTATTTGCAACTGTTCTTCCTGTAGAGCCAAGACCTTTAGCTACTAAACTACCCTCCTCAGCAGCTACTTCCACTACCGTCTCCATCACTTCCTTTTCCACGATCGCTTTGATTGACGATCTTGTCAATCTTCCCTCATCATCAAGTTTGCCCGGCAAATCCTCATCCGAGGCTAAACCCCAGACAAATTCTGCTATTCCTGTAATAAGCTCTGGTC
>JALSTN010000251.1 GCA_026983735.1 Saprospiraceae bacterium
ATATCCTACCGCTTGTTAGATACACAGGACGAAGGATTCGTTCATTCAATTGAAAATACAAATAAACAATGGATTTTATACAGAAAATTAATGAGGACCTCAAGGCAGCAATGAAGGCTAAGGATCAAGTAAAACTCCGTACGGTTCGCGCGGTTAAAGCGGCTATTCTACTGGCGCAGACGGATGGTTCCGGTCAGGAAGTAGATGAGGCAAAAGGGCTCAAAATTATCAATAAGCTACTGAAGCAGCGCAAAGACTCTTTGAAGATTTATGAAGATCAAGGCAGGGAAGATTTGGCCGCTGTAGAGCGGGAGGAGATTAAAGTGCTCGAAACGTATCTTCCTGAGCAATTGGGAGAAGAGGAAATCCTCAGAAAGCTCAAAGAGATGATTGCTACTTCGGGGGCTTCCTCCATGAAGGATATGGGGCGAGTGATGGGCATGGCTTCCAAGGCATTTGCCGGGCAAGCCGATAATTCACTGGTTGCCAAGCTGGTTAAACAACTGTTGGGCGCATGAGTGAACAAAAGCAAAATATAGAAGCGCAACCTGATTTTAATGGATTTGGATTTGATCCCACCATTCTGGATGCGATTTATTACATGGGGTACAAGCATCCTACACCTGTGCAGACACAGGCGATACCTATGATTCTGGACGGGAAGGATGTCCTGGGATGTGCGCAGACCGGGACAGGTAAGACGGCAGCGTTTATATTGCCTGTATTGGATATCATGATGAGAGAAAAAGGGAATCATACGAAGACCCTTATTCTGGTTCCTACCCGTGAATTGGCCGTCCAAATCGATCAACAAATTCAAGGATTTGCCTATTTTACCCCTGTGAGTTCGATACCGATATACGGAGGGGGGAAAGGAGATAACTGGGGGCAACAAAAGACCGCACTCTCCAAAGGAGCAGATATCATAGTAGCGACGCCGGGAAAACTCATATCCCATCTCAATATGGGCTATGTGAAGTTTGATAAAATCCAGCATTTGATTTTGGATGAAGCGGACAGGATGTTGGATATAGGGTTCTTTGATGATATTATGAAGATCATCGGGCATCTGCCAAAACAGAGACAAACGCTCATGTTCTCTGCAACCATGGCTCCTAAAATCAAACAATTGGCAAGTAAGATCCTCAAAGATCCGGAGATGATTAGCTTGGCGATAGCCAAGCCTGCAGAGGGGGTATTGCAAGCGGCTTATCTCGTCCATGATCATCAAAAAGTGCGACTGCTAGACTCATTAATTCGAAATAAGGATAATTATAAGAGCATCTTAATATTTGCTTCTACCAAGCGTAAAGTGACGGAGATCGTGCGCACCCTAAAACAAAAAGGCTACGAGGTGGAAGGAATCTCTTCTGATTTTGATCAACAAGCGAGAGAAGAGGTATTGCGCAAGTTTAAAGCTAAGCGCATCCGCATAATTGTAGCAACGGATGTTCTTAGCCGTGGGATAGATATCAAGGATATTAACTTGGTGATTAATTACGATGTACCTGGGGACGCAGCGGATTATGTGCATCGCATTGGTAGAACTGCTCGTGCTTCTACTACCGGTGTAGCCTTGACGTTTGTCAATGAAGACGATGGCTACAAATTCCAAAAAATCGAAACCCTTATCGAGCGGGAGGTTCCCAAGTCTCCATTGCCTAAAGAATTGGGAGAAGGACCTTCACCGGAAATTCTCAAGAAAGGATATAGACCTCCTCGACGCGGTAATGCCCGTGCCGGACGACACCAGCACAGTGGAAAGCCTCGGAGAAAAAAATACAGAGGAGATAAAGGAAAATCCCGCAATTACCGGCCCGACAAAAAAAAGTAGATTTTTTATGTTGCATTTACAGATTTCTTTGATTCAGGCTTTTCTTCTGATTTGGTTAACATCCGTAAAGGGAGTTTATGGGCAAGAAAAGGCTATTTTTCACTTCCCGGAAGATTATTGTGGTATATGGAGCGGCCCGCTTCATGTCTATAAAGATCGTCAAAAGGTGAGGAGTTTTCCTATGAAGTTGGATATTCATAAGCAGGAAGAGGGGAAGTATGGTTGGAAGCTGATCTATTACGTACAAAGCGATAGTGTTGTCAAAGATTATGTGCTTATTAGAAATGATTCTATTCCGGGACACTATGTCATCGACGAAAAAAATGGAATCTTATTGGATGGTTATGCACATGGAGGTATATTTGTACAGAGATTTGAAGTGGGAGGGAGTCTGCTTTCGGTTCGCCTCGAGCGTATAAGAGCAGGATTAGTGTTTGAGATTCTAGCCGGCGCTATGCAGCCCATTCGCGTCTCAGGAGATACTATTGTTCGAGGAGAAGAGATACCTCCTGTTCAGAGCTTTACCTTGGATATACGACAATTCGGACTGTTAAAAAGAGGATTTACATCTGCTAAATAAATGTTAAAGTGGAGAAGGGTGAACTTATTGGATATAGTTTTGTGTTATTGGTATGAAACGAACACGAATTTTATTAATCATAAATTTCACATAGCGTTTTGGTTAAAAAAAATCATGTGAGAGCGAAGCGGTTCCATATGTGCAGAAAATTTGTAATACATTTATTATCTATTTATTATAAATTTTTAAAGATATGAAAAGTGTAATCGCATAAAACTTTAGTAGAAATGACTATCTTTAGGCTTTAAAACCTTATAGAGTGCACATCAAAGTATTGTAAAACCTTGCTTTGTGTTCCATAATGTCTGAAGTTACTAACTGCAAATAAAACAATCGACCAATGAAATCCATCCTTTTTGCTATAATGACATTCTTTTTTATATCCTCTGCTCGGTCACAAGGGGGCAACCAACTGATACAGGAGTTGTCTCAAGGGCATTATAAGAAAGTATCCCGTCATTTCGCTCCCAAGTTGGAAATCTGTTATGGGGATGAAGTGTATTTTCTTCCTAAAGCCAAGGCTGCATCAAAGTTTGAAAAAATTCTAAAAGGACTACATCCCACTTCTATAAAGGCGCTGCACAAAGGGGTCTCAGATAACAGAGCTTCCAAATACATCATAGGAGAGATAAAGTCTTCGAAAGGGAATCACCGTATTTTCATCTTTGCCAAGAAGCGTGACGGACGTTTAGTTATACAAGAAGTACGTATCGAACCCTTCTAGTGCGTTGTCTCGTCCATCCAATTTTATAATTGTCCCTCTAATGTAAGGGCCCTGTCTCTTCGCTTAATTCACCATACTCGGTGAGCAAACCATTAAGAATATTTATATCCATTGCCGTATTCTTAGGCCCCTTTCTGTGAACCTAAAGCGCAATAACCGTCCGTGGTTAGAGGAGGCCAAGAATTAAGCATTCACGTAGTGCAAAAAAGGACATTCTGCCGATAGAATGTTATGGAGAATTCTTTTTTTTGACAATAATACAGATTTGGGTATGCTATCGGCGCATTGATAGCCGATGGGGCAATGAACTGCGTTTTAAAGCAAGCCCCCGATTGAAGGTATCACATGATCATCATCTATTGTACGAGGTGTTGGTACTTTAAAGAACAGATTGTATAAAGGGGTGTTATCATTTCATACGGTGAGATAGAGCGGTGGAGGAGTGTATAGAACGTAAGAAGTGGCACCATATCCAAGTTGTATTTATAGTATATCCAATCAAAAAAATAAACACTTATGACAGCCAAAGAATTTTTAATGAGTTTACCCGAAAGATTGCATCCCTCTGCGGTAGAAGGATTAGAGACTCGCTTTCATTTTGACCTGGAAGGGGATGGGGGTGGACAGTTTACGGTTCATCTTGCAGATGGACAGACCAAAGTAGAAGAAGGACTGAAAGGAGAGCCCAAATGTACGGTTCGGTCTACTGCAGAAAACTTTGTGCAACTCGTCAAGGGAGAGCTCAATCCGATGATGGCGATCATGATGGGGAAGGTGAAAATATCCAATCCCGGAGAAATGACTAAATTTGCTAAACTGCTCGGATTGATGTAGTGGCAGAGTTTGACCCTTAGATGTGTTTCGGGTTTAAAAGGAATATTCCACCCCAAAGGAAAGGGAAGGATTGGCAGATGGGCCTACTAGGGTAGGGCGTACCTCTAAGCTGAGGTTGTCGCTGATATCAAATTCCATTAAATGGCGGTCTACGTAGGCTTCGATTCCGGACACTAGATACACCAATCCAAACCAAACATAACTCTCAAAAAGTGCTTTATCAGCTTCCCGTCGGAAATTTTGCAATACATCGGTGTCGTAGATGCCTATGAATCTATCCTGTGATTGTTCTCCGAGATCTACCCGCATGCGGAAGGCTTCATCGTAGATTTGATAGATTTTTCGGCGTTGGATAATGAGGTAAGCAGTAGCTCCCAAACCTGCATAGACGAAAGGGACTTTCCAGTATCTGCGGTTATATATTTGTCCCCCTCCCGGAAGGGTTGACCACATGAGTGCCTTGCCGGGCTGTCCTTTGAAGAGGGTCTTGAAGAAGTTTTCTTTTTGTTCATCTTGTATGTTGGACGAATCAACGGCAAGCGATGAGGGTGCCTCAGAATTCTGAGGCTTAGATACGCCTATGAGTTTTCTTTGTCCAGACAAGTGTGCTTGTATTAAGAACAAGCAAAGGAAGAGGAAGAAAATATTTTTCATAACACAACAACGATGGATAGACAGAGTATCATGTATCAATATCCCAAAATCTCTAAGATGTCATTGAGCTGTCCGGTATTTTTGAAAGGGATGACGAGTTTTCCTGCTCCACGAGAGTCTGTCGTAAGTTTTACCTTCGTACCCATCATTTCCGAGAGTTTAGATTGGACAGCTTGAATTTCGGGAGTGGATTCTTTTGGGGCAGGAGTAGATTTAGGAGTTGTTGTTTTTGCTTTTTTCTCGAGTGCACGGACAGAGAGGCCTTGATGTAAAACGGCGCGATGCAACTCTAATTGCAACACAAGCGACTTTAGTCCAGCTAAGACACGGGCATGGCCCATGGAGATCAAGTCTTCTTTTAAGCTTTTTTGGATTTCAGGAGGCAAGGAGAGTAGCCTTAAATAATTGGCAACGGTACTGCGTTTTTTACTTACTCGAGTAGCGAGGGCTTCTTGTGTCAATCCGGCTTCTTCCATAAGTTGCTGATAAGCGAAAGCTACTTCTAACGGGTTGAGGTCTTCTCGTTGGATATTTTCTATCAACGCCATTTCTATCATGCCTTGATCATCCGCTTCTCTCACATAAGCGGGGATTTCGAGTATTCCCGCCTGTTGAGCAGCGCGCCATCTTCTCTCCCCGGAGATGAGTTGATATTGGCCGGAAGAAAGTCGGCGCACCGTTACAGGTTGAATTAAGCCGTGTGTTTGGATGGAATCGGACAGTTCAGCCAATTCTTCCTTTGAAAAAGTTTTTCTAGGTTGGTAGGGATTGGCGATGATGCGGGCTACTGGGATTGAGTTGACAGCATTGATCTCTATCGATGATTTATCAGTAGAAGGGGAAGCGGTTAGTTGGTCGTAGTTGCTAAATATAGCTTTCAGCCCTTTGCCTAGTTTCTCTTTGTTTTTTTTACTCATGGATTTGAAGTCAAATTTAAGATCATTAAGTTAAAGCATGTTTTTCTTCCGTCGGGTTGCGCCTAAGAAACTCACCCGCTAGGGACATAAAGTTATCACTTCCCTTGCATCCGGCATCATACATAATGACCGGTTGTCCGACGGAAGGGGCTTCCGTGATTTTAGAGTTGCGGTGAATCATGGTCTCATAAACATAATCGGGGACACTGGATTTAATTTGTTCTACGATCATTTTGCCCAGTCTCAGACGACGGTCGTACATCGAGAGGAGAATTCCGTCTATTTCAAGGCCGGGGTTGAGTTGAGCAGATACGAGTTGAATCGTGCTTTTGAGTTTACCCAGCCCTTCGAGGGCAAATATTTCACATTGGATCGGGATGATTACCTTGTCGGCAGCTGTGAGTGCATTGATGGTGAGTAATCCCAAAGATGGCGAACAATCGATGAGGATATAGTCATAGTTTTCTTCAAGACCTTTCAAGACCTCTTTGAGTACATATTCTCTTCTAATTCGGGAGACCAGCTCTATTTCAGCCCCTACGAGATCGATATGAGAAGGGATGATCGAAAGATGAGGGGTGTTGGTAGACCGAATAGCGGACTCAATCGGCAAGTCTCCTGTAATGCAAGCATAAATGTTGTTGGGCTCGACCGTAGAGATGCCTAGTCCAGAGGTAGAATTGGCTTGTGGATCAAAATCCACGAGCAGTACCTTGTGTTCTAAGACAGCGAGGGAGGCCGCAAGATTAATAGCGGTGGTAGTTTTACCCACCCCTCCTTTTTGATTGGCTATTGCTATAATTTTTCCCATATACGTTATACTTCTAACGTTTCTCCAATGTTTAATAAAAGAAGTTCTATTCCCTTCGATTCAAATGCCTGCACTGCGCTGTTTGTATCGATATGAATGACATCAAAGGTGTTGTAATGACATCCCAGAACTCGATGGCACTGTACGTATTGTGCAGCGATGGCCGCATCGTCATACCCCATGGTAAAATTATCTCCTATAGGCAAAATAGCCAAATCCAATGGAGGGCAAATCTCAGGAATTAATTTCATATCGAGCGTGAGTGCTGTATCTCCGGCAATGTACACACACCCTTCTTCATTCCAGATTACAAATCCGGCAGGATTTCCTCCGTAAGTACCATCGGGAAATGCACTTGAATGCAGCGCATTGACCATCTTGACAGTCCCCCAATCAAACGTGTATTTACCGCCGATGTTCATACCGTGCCCCTTGCATTTTCTTTCGGCGAAATAGTTGACAATTTCATACCCTGAAATAATAGTGACATCTTTATCCGCAGCCAATTGTTCCACATCTGCGACATGGTCCCCATGGGCATGGGTCAACAATAGATAGTTCGGTGCCAATGTGCCTAAATCTATTCCTGAAGCCATGGGATTTGGAGTGATAAAGGGGTCGGTCAAAATACGAACTCCACGGGTCTCAATCATATGGGTATTGTGGCCTAAATAGGTAATTTTCATATCTTTAAAATTTTCTAATAAATTGATAATAAATGTATTATAAAATTTCTGCAGTTATTTACCCGCTTTGTTCTCACATGAATTTTATTAATTATAAACTCACACAGGAAGGGGGTTAATAAAATTCATATTCGTTGTATAACGGATTTGAGTATTTGTTGACTATGGTTTTTGATGGGCATGAAATGGTTGCATTCCATCCATATGCAAAGGTAGGGTATATTTGACAGAAACCATCCAAAGAACAAATTGTTATCTACAGAAATATATAAATTGTCATGGAATTGCTGCCGTTTGAATTTTATCAGAATGAGGATGTTGTAGGGTTGGCACGTAGTCTTTTGGGATGCCGGATCGTCTCAAAATTTTCTCCTTCCATCACGTTCTCCGGGATCATCGTAGAGACGGAAGCTTATCGAGCTCCGGAAGACCGCGCCAGTCATGCATTCAATAATCGACGTACGCCTCGTACAGAGACGATGTATCGAGCTGGAGGCGTGGCATATATTTACCTCTGCTATGGTATCCATCATTTATTCAATGTGGTCACAGGTCCGGTGGATAGACCACATGCGATTTTGATCCGAGCAGTACAACCTATTGAAAATATCGATACGATGCGACAACTCAGAGGTGCCTCTTCTGTTACACCGCGTCTTACAAATGGCCCCGGAAAATGGACGCGCGCAATGGCTATTTCTCTTCGGCACAATGGACTTCCTCTCTATCATGCAGAAGGTGATATCCGGCTGTTGAAGCGCATGTCTTCTTTGTCGGAGGATGATATAGTTAGCAGCCCTAGAGTTGGTATTGATTATGCCAAAGAGTGGAAGGATAAGCCTTGGCGCTTTCGAATCAAAGGCAATCCGTGGGTAGGGAAATAAATGGGAGTCGTCTACATCATACAATGTTTTCGGTTTCCTGTCATTGCTTTCCTGAATTTATGTTATTATAACCCAATATAGACATTAGGTCATTTTCGAAAAGCTGAGATATTGCTGGTTAGGATTATTTTTTAACATGACTATCAATAATGCGTTTTACCTCTTCTACCTCCATGTCTACTAATTTAGTGATTAATTCGACGGAGAGTCCGGAGTCATATCCCCGCAAGATTGTAGCAATTTTATTTCGATGCATGCCTTCTTGAATGCCCTCTACTTTTCCCTCCTCTCTTCCTTTCTGAAGCCCTTTCTGAAGCCCTTTCTGTAGTCCTTTCTGTAGTCCTTTCTCCATGCCCAATTCTGTAAAATGGTCATAGATGGATTTAAATTCTTTTTGCGTGGTGGTGGGTAAACTAGTCATAATTTTATCTATTGTTTGGATAGAAAATTGTACATTATGTGCAAAATAAACAAAAATGTGCGCCATTAAGTTCCTGTCTGACAAAATCTCCATCTTTTTGAAAA
>JALSTN010000252.1 GCA_026983735.1 Saprospiraceae bacterium
ACCTTAGGTGGCACGATGACACATACATTCCCAAGTGAGACAAGTACTTTAAAATATACAGCGATAGATAGTGCGGGGAATATGAGCATGTGCACATGGAGAGTAACAGTAGTAGACGATGAAGATCCGATGATAACCTGTCCAGCAGATATAACAGTAATGACGAGTGCGGGCGGTACGGGAGATTGTTCGGGACATGCAAGTTGGACAAATCCGACCCCGACAGACAACTGTATGGTTGATACGATGAATTTGGTTATAACCTATCCGGATAATAGCGTAGAGTTGCGTCCAAATGTAACAGCCGGCGGAGCGGAGATGGGAGATTTTCCGAAGGGAGTGAGCAATTTGAAATACACGGTGTGGGATACGACAGGTAATATGAGTATGTGTACCTGGAAGATAACCGTTCAGGACGATGAGGACCCGGTTGTGACTTGTCATGTAGATGTTACCTTGCCAATGGACCCAGGGGTTTGTGAAGTGCTTTTAGGAACAGATAGTTTAGATGCAGGATATTCAGACAATTGCCCAGACAGCACAATTGCCCATGATTGGCCTTTTGCTCCACAGACACATACATTATATGGTGCTACATTTGGTCCCGGGGTTCATGTTGTGACATGGACCGCAACAGATGAATCAGGTAATACAGCAACTTGCCAAACAACTATTACTATTGTGGATGAGCAGGCTCCGGTATTTTTGAATTGCCCGGATAGTAATTGGATTATCCCAAATGATCTTGGTTGGTGTGGTGCAATAGCTAATTTCCCTCAGCTCATAGCAGAAGATAATTGTACAAGTGAAGCTGATATGAAATATGAGTATAGTCTTGATATGGGGGCTACTTGGACAATGGGCCAAGCCTCTAGCTTATATTATCCTGTTGGGACTACGCCGGTATGGCATAGAGCAACTGATACGGTTGGCAATATAAGTGATACTTGTATGTTTAATGTTATAGTGCTTGACAAGGAGTTTCCCGATGCAGTTTGTACACCGGTTACAGTATATATGAGTGCTACATGTGAAGGATTTGTTACAGCAGAACAAATTGGCGGATTATCCACAGATAATTGTGACAGTACCCAGTTGTTAATTGGGCGTGATACCATTACCTTGATGGATACCATTTTCTTTAATATGGGAGATTTGGATACATCTCCGGTTGTTGTTCATTTAAGAGTATGTGATAGTGTAGGTAATTGTAGTTGGTGTTCAACTAATGTACATTTAAAGGATACCATACCTCCTGGAATTGTCTGCCCACCAGATTTTACAATGGATGTAGTTGATAATGCTTGTTACATTGAATTGCCAGATATTGGAGCAATGTCATTTACAGATAATTGTAATATTTATAGTATAGTTCAGACTCCTGCCCCAGGGACAAATGTAGGTTCAAGACATGGAGAAGTAGTGAAAGTTACTTTAGTAATAACCGATAACGAAGGGAATACAGATACATGTATGGTCAATATAACTCTCAATGATGCTACACCTCCCGAGCTTGCTTGCCCAGCAAATGTCACTATTGGAACTTCTGCAGGGGGAACCGGTGACTGTGAAGGGGTGCATAATTGGAGTCACCCGCTTCCAATTGACAATTGTCATATTGATTCGTTGAATGTTAAATATACATTCCCAGATGGAAGTATGGAAGTGGATAATAATGTTTCGCATGGAGATACGACTTCCAAATCTTTCCCATTGGGAACAACACAGATTAAATATACGACTTTAGATAGTGCTGGCAATTCTACCATGTGCTTTTGGATGGTCACTGTGGTAGATGATGAAGCACCAATTATTACTTGTCCAGCGGATGTGCGTGGATTAGTTTGTGGGGATATTCCACCTGCTGGGGCATCCGATAAAATGAGTTTTGAGGCACTGGGTGGGACAATAATGGATAACTGTACTGTTAATGCATTTACTGTAACATATGTTGATGTCTCCAATGGATTAAGCACTTGTAATTTTGATGATAGTCTTGTTATTACAAGAACTTATACAGTCACAGATAGCTCAGGAAATTATACTACTTGTGTACAAAAGTTTATCTATGATGAAGACGTAACGGCTCCGGTAATCAGCGGTGTTCCCAATGACACATTAGTGTCTTGTGCTGAGCAAGTTCCAGCTGTACCAATTGTCACAGCTATGGATAATTGTATGAATAATGAACCGATAAATCTTGACTTTAATGAGGTCGTCACTAATGATAGTTGCCATGACAAGTTTGTTCTTACAAGAACATGGACAGCCTATGACAATTGTAATAATAGTGCATCAGCCTCTTATACAATTACTGTACGTGATACCATAGCTCCTGAACTTCATAATGTGCCAGCAGATACTTTAGTGCTTTGCCAAGAGGAAATTCCGGCAGTCCCATCGAATGTATTTGCTACAGATAATTGTGGACAGTTGATTAATATTGAATTCAATGAAGTGACTGTTCCTAGAGGTTGTGATGATCAATACGATGTTGTCAGAACATGGAAAGCGACCGACGCTTGCGGAAATGTAATGGATAGTTCACAAACTATATTAATTAGAGATACGATTCCGCCAGTTATAACAGGTGGATCAGACTTTGAGATTCTGTGTGATCAATCTAATGCCAATAATGATGATGAGTTGATAAGTTGGTTAAATAATAATGCAGGAGCTGTAGCGATAGATAATTGTAGTCAAGTAACATGGACCAATAATTATAACATTCTTAACTGGGTAGATGGTTGTGGTGACACGCGTTATGTCGATGTAACATTCTATGCTACTGATGAATGCGATAATGTGGATTCGGTTATATTTAGATTTGGGACGATTGATACGATTCCTCCAGTTTTCCAAAATTGCCCCCGTTTGCCTATAGTTGAAAATGCAGAGACAGGTCATTGCGATGCATACGTCAATTTCTCTGCTCCTTATGCTTTAGACAATTGTACGGATAGTGTAATAATCTTGCAGATAGATAGCACAGGATTACATTCTGGAAGTCGATTCCCGGTAGGCACAACCATTTTGATTTTTGAAGCAACGGATGGTTGTGGAAATTCAGACACCTGTGAATATAAAATAATAGTAAATGATTATTGGGAGGCTCCAATTTTGGCTTGTCCTAGTGTAGACACAATTGATAATGATCCTGGAAAATGCGGTGCAACTGTGTTTAATTTGAAGCCTGGTGTGCGGGACAGTTGTATTGATCATGTGGCGGTTACTTATTTTATTATTGATTCTAGCGGGTCAATAATAAAAGAAGGTGTGGAAGATGCCAGTGGCGAATTCTTCCCGGTTGGGGAGAATAAGTTAACATATGTTGCACAAGATCAACCTATTGTGTTGATTACGGAAGTGAGTCAAATGTTGGGTGCTCCTGTAGGTGCAACAAGCCCTATTCCCCCTCATTTTGATGGTGATTTAACTAATGGAGATTATGTGGAAATAACCAATTTTGGTCCTACAACCATGGATTTAACCTGTTTGACTTTGGAAATCGTCGATGCTGGAGGAAGTGTATGTTCTCGGACATTGCCTAACGGAACGATGTTGGCAGTTGGTGGTACCTTGGTCTTCCATGTGGGAATGGGAATAGACAATCCCACCAATAGCTATTTCTCTATGAATTGTGTTGAAGCAGCTAATTCAGATCCAAGAGGCTATATTATTAGTTTATATGATCATGTCCTTGATGTCGTTGCAACCAATGGCTTTGATCCTGTTGGAGCTGGTAGTCTAGCTGTGGTAGAAGCAGATGATTGGTCAGGAGTATCTCCGAATATGGACTGTCATGCAAGTTATTATAGAGATAGAATTCACGATCATAATGATGATACCGATTGGTTACTGGCAGAGAGTTGTGCACCGGCTACTCTTGGCAGTTTAAACCCCAATCTACCTATTTTAACAGACAATGGCACTATTGCCTCATTACAAAGTACAGATCCGGGAGTGGATACTTGTATGTTACCCGTTTTGGTAAGAGATGTTGAAATTCCGACATGCGTAGAATATGATACGTTAGTTTATTCTATGGCTACTAACTTAAATGTTGACATCAATGTGGGAGAATGTTATACCTCTGTAATTAATTATCCTTTTAATGCATTTATCGGAGACGTTAATATACTCAATTTAAATGGAATATCCGGGGATATTAATGGATTGGAGGTGACTCTCATTAGTCCTGAAGGAACAGAGGTTGTATTGTTTGAAGGTGTTTGTAGTAGCGGTGATACAGATTTTGATTTTAGCTTGATAGACGATGATGCAGCGAATAATATTAATTCAGTTGGCTGCAACCCCCTTGGAGGAGGAGGTGCTTCACAACCGATGGAAGCACTCAAGAAGTTTTATCTAGAGAATGCGGTGGGTGATTGGACTTTGCAAATAGCCAACAATTCTTGTGTCCCCAATGTTGGAGTCACTCAACTGCAAAATTGGGAATTGCAGATTCTTTCAATTGATCCATATAGTCAGGGAGATACGATCTTCTGTAATGACACCTTGATGTGTGGTGGTAAGTTTATGTGGACTCATCCTATATTGGAGGATAATTGTTGTATAGGTGACATTTATGTGGAATACAGCTCAAATGACCCAATCGTTGTACCTCCTAATGGCCCAGTTGATGGAGGCCAAGTAACAATGGAATTCTTTGAAGTAGGGACTACCACGGTACGGTATATACTAACCGATAAGGCGGGTAATAAATCAAGTTGTTCCTTTAATGTTACCGTCAAAGACTGTGAGGATCCGATAATCGTTAATTGCCCTGCTGATATTACACTTCAAGCCAATCCGGGGGAATGTGAAGTATTCTGGAGTTATGGTTATATTGCAACAGATAATTGTGGAATTGATACGATTGAAGTAACGCCACCTGATGGTACATATCTCAAGATTGGTAAGCATGAAATAGTTGTTGTTGCTAAAGACTCTGCAGGAAATACAGATACATGTAAGTACTTTGCCACTGTTCGTGAATTCTTGCCAGCAACAAGTGTAATGGATTGTAATGATCAGACCCAGTTAAGTTTGGATGAGACGTGTACAGCTACTCTTACCGCAGATATGGTCTTATCAGGTGAAATATACTATTGCTATGAATCTTATGGGCTGGAAGTGACTGAAGGTTGTGGCAACAAGACAGGCGCTCCCCATTCAACTACTTTCACATTGGATGATGTTGGAAAGTGTTTTACTGTCCGTGTAATTGAGCCAAATACAGGTAATAGTTGTTGGGGATGTGTATGTATTGAAGATAAATTGGCCCCTGTTATCGAATGTCCGCCCGATACTGCTGTACCTTGCGCTGTTGCATTTGATCCGGTAAATACAGGTAGGCCTACAATATTGAGTTGTGTGCGCAATCCTCAGATGACTTATCACGATAAGGTTACAGATAATGGCAGATGTCAGACATATCGACTTACTATTGAAAGAAAATGGACTGTTAAGGATGGTTCAGGAAATGCTGTTACATGTACCCAAATGATTCATGTAAAGGAATTTGATTTAGACGATGTAGAATTTCCTGCTGATGTAGATGATTTGTCTGCGCCGGGTTTAGCTTGTGATAAATTTTTCGATGAGACACTGGATAATAAAATAGATCCTACGAAGGAGTTTATTAGGCCGGGTACACCTAATCCACATTTCATACCACATGCAGTGGATTTATCAACAGGATGTTCGATAGGATGTGTGGATGATTACTTATTGGATACTGTAATTTATAATGCGAGTGGATGCAGAATTAGAGTTCCTAGAAGTTTGGGCTGGAATGTGATAAAAAATGGTGTAAATGCCGGTCATCCAAGTCCTTTTCCAATTTATTATAGAAGTCATTGGCAATGGGTAAGGACAAATGGACGTAGGTGTTTTGGTGGATATCCGACGAATGATCCAAATGCCTTATCACCATATGTGAAATGGACAGGTACAGGAGTTCCTACAATTGGTGGCAAGTCTGTATTCGATAAGCATAAGTATTGTAATTATTCTTATAAGTATGAGGATGAAGTTTATGATGCTTGTGAGGGCGAATTAGAAATTCATAGACATTGGAAGGTGGTGAGTAAATGTTTGCCTTTAATCCCCGGCGTAAATCCTGCAGAGCATACCCAGGTTATTCGTGTCATAGATCGCGAAGGTCCGAAGATTACATTCCCTGAAGAAGTTACAGTCAATATGACAGCTACGAGCTGTTTTGGAACTTGGATTGTGCCTGAGCCATGGTTTGAAGATAATTGTTCTGAATCGATATCTTATAAGGTATTAACATGGACAGGTAGAGTGGTCAAGCTGCCTAGTGGTCAGTGGATTATTTATGGATTAGCTGAGGGAGATCATAAAGCTATTATTGAGGCTGAAGATGCTTGTGGTAATGTAAGTCAGCTTGAGGTTACAATGCATGTAGTAGACAATATTCCTCCAACTCCTGTTTGTAAAACAAAGACAACAGTTAGTTTAGTTAGTTCTAATGATCCTGGAACTGATTATGTTACAGTTACGGCTGAATCCTTTGATAATGGTTCTTTTGATAATTGTAAGGAGGTATGGTTTAAGGTGATTCGTATGGAGGAGTTGCTCGGCAAAACACATGGAAGTAAATCTAACAATACTGTGGCTTGTAATGGACTAAATGGAGATGATGACTTAAGTATAAGTGGCAATCAAGTGTACTTCGATGATGAGACTTCATTCTGCTGTTTAGATGTCGGACAAAGTGTAATGGTTGTATTTAGAGTCTTTGATATAGATCCAGGAGCAGGACCTATTTCACCACAGATTATGGAAAAAGGAAGATTGAAGGGGCACTTCTCGGATTGTATGGTAGAGGTCGATGTTCAGAATAAGGCTTTACCTGTTGTCCATGCACCTGATGATGTAGTAGTAAGTTGTCAATATTGGTTTGATGATAGTGAGGCGGCTTTGACTGACCCTGATAATCCAACATTTGGTAGAGTGGTAACAGCAGCAACTTTAAGACAGAAGCTAAAGACTACTGATGTGGTTTGCCCAAGATGGTGTGAGGATATTGATCTGCACTATCTTAAGTGGTTCCCAAATGGTAAGGCTCCACAAACAGTGCCGATTCCTTTAGTTTCTGCTAAAGCTTGTCAATTTGCGCAGAATTACTACAATCCAACTCATCCGGATAATAAGTATACCTTGGTCTGGGGATGGGACGGATACGTTTCCAGAACATGTGGAGTTACTCCTACCATTACGGTACAGGATAATAGAGAATGTGGACAAGGTGTGATAGTGCGTACGATAACTGTGACATTAAATGGCGTGAGATATCAGGATAAACAGGAGATTTGGGTTGTTAATTGTGATCCATTCTACATTGATCCGATCGTTTGTACTTCTAATACAGATGATATTGAATGGCCCAATGGTTGTAGAGAATCTATTGAGCTCGAAGGGTGTGGAGCAGACCTTGATCCATCTAATCCACAACTTGGTAAGCCTGAAGTAGTTGGTGATGCTGATAATCAGTGTGCTAATGTTGCTATTAACTATACAGATGATACGATAACGATAGAAAGGGATGCATGCTTCAAGGTAATCAGAGATTGGAGTGTCATTGATTGGTGTCAGTGGGACATTGATAAAATTGCTGTGGATGATCAAGGACGGCCTTATGGTTATAGTCATCCTCACCCTGGCGAGTGGCACTTTAGACAGATTATTCTAGTAAAAGATCAGAATGACCCAGTCGTCACTTGTAGTAAAGGAGATTGTGAACCCAATACATATCGTGATACTATTATTGATGGTGTCAAGTATTGTATTGGCCATATTAATCTAAGCGTATCAGCTACTGATGAGTGTACAAAGGATGAATGGTTAAGCTATGATTACAAGATTGATTTATACAATGATGGAGCAGGGAAATATGGCACTTATGATGTGTATGTAGGTCGTGCTCACCTAGGGGAAAAGGCTGTAGATTATTATAACCCTTGGGCTGATAATGAACTAGATCCAAGTTCAGCAAGTGGTACCTATCCAATAGGAGAGCATATGCTGCAATACTATGTAGAGGATGGTTGTGGGAATGTCGGTGTATGTAATTTATTATTTGAAGTGAAGGACTGCAAAAAACCTACTCCATATTGTGAAGATGGAGCGGTTACCGTTATTATGCCATCTAGTGGTCAAATCACTATCTGGGCAACAGATCTTGATGCAGGAAGTTATGATAATTGCACAGATACATCAGACTTGAAGTTCTATTTCAATGGAGATCCAAACCAAACAGGTTATACCGTTAATTGTGATACATTTACAGCACATGGAGCTACGGTTGAAGTGACCCTTGAAGTTGAAGTTTGGGTAGAAGATGAGGCTGGAAATACTGACTTCTGCAAGACGCTTATTGTTGTTCAAGATAATAATAATGTTTGTGGTAATAACACCAGTATCGCGGGTAAAGTTATTGATCGTAAAGATCAAGTGCTTCAATCTGTTTTGGTAAGATTAATGGATAAGGATAGTACAATTGTCAAGACTAAGAAGACAAGAGGTGAGTTTGTTGTTACCGTTCCGGAAAAAGCTGAGTATATAGATATATTCAAAAATGATGGATGGTTAAATGGAGTTAATACAAAGGATCTTGTTTTCATTCAATTTTACTTGCTCGGTAAACGTTCATTTGGAGATGCTTACCAATACTTAGCTGCTGATGCCAATAACAACCATTCGGTATCAACTGGTGATATTGCAATTCTTAGAAAGTTAATTCTTGGTAAAATTGATAATCTGGATCGATGGAAGCAAACTTCTTGGCGCTTTGTTCCTAAAGATTTCATATTCAACAATTATATGGATCCATGGAAGCATCCTGAGCGTCTACCTATTCAATCTCTTATAGAGGCAGAGTTAGATGCAGATTTTAGAGCTATTAAAGTAGGGGATGTGGATGCTTCTGCGAAACCTAATTTTACTCAAAAGGCTCAAGTGAGATCTGATAAGAAAATTGAATTGATTGTGCCAGAGACAAAGGTTCAGGTCGGTAAACGTATTGAGTTACCTGTGACTGCGAAGAACTTTAGGAATATTGTTGGTATGCAATTTAGCCTTGAGTTTGAGCAGGACCAATTGATGTTTGAATCTATTGAACCAGGGAAATTGGATATTGTACCAGGGAACTATGGGGCAAGGCTTACACCAAATGGAATTCTAACGTTTAGTTGGAATGCCGAGAGTTCTGGTCAGACTATTAAGGAAGAGGAAGTTTTATTTACTCTTGTATTCAAAGGTCTAACTGAAACAATCAATCCGAGGATGATAGTCAGTTCAGTGTTTACACCGGCTGAGGGATATGATGCACAAGGTAGAGATTATGAAATTCATATGAGATATGAAGGTAAATACGCAAAACAACCTGTATTCAGATTGTATCAGAATGAGCCGAATCCATACAAGGATAAAACAGAAATTAGATTTGACCTTCCTAAGGATATGTTAGTAGAATTGACATTCTACACAGAGCATGGTAAGATTTTGAAAAAGCTCCCAATGAAAGGATTGGCAGGCGAGAATAGAATAGTAGTAAGTGCTAAAGAGCTAGGCGAAGTAGGAATAATCTTCTATCAATTAGATTCAGAAGATTACACGGCCACTAGAAAGATGGTTATTGTAAAGTAATATTTAGTTCTTTAGTGGGTATTTCTGCCCCTGTAAGAAGCAAAGACTCTTTATTTCAATAAAGAGTCTTTGCTTTTCTAGGAGCCAATGGTTAATCACTCTGAAATCTTACAATTGTTCTTGAATTACTACCATTAGGAGAGCAATGACTGTAAATATGTTAGCACTCATTCAATTGAGTGGAGGTGAGTTTATCCTACTTTGTTATCATAGTTCATGTTGAAATAAATCTTGAAGAAAATTGAGAGAAAAAGTTTATGTGACAAGGCCTTCATTACCTGGTTTGGAAGAGGTACTTCCATATCTTGAAAGGATTTGGACAAGTAGAACGGTTACTAATAATGGACCTTTAGTTATAGAACTAGAGCGACAACTTGCGGAATATTTGGAAGTTCCCTATATCTCTCTTTTTAATAATGGAACTATAGCATTAGTGGCTGCTCTACAGGCTTTAGATGTTCAAGGCGAAGTAATTACAACGCCTTATAGCTTTGTTGCTTCTACACACGCCCTTTGGTGGCATAGAGCTGAACCTGTATTTGTAGATATTGATCCTTTTACTAATAATTTGGATCCGCAAAAAATCCAAGATGCCATAACTTCACGGACAACAGCCATCTTACCTGTACATGTCTATGGCCAACCTTGCGACGTTTATCAAATCGAACAGCTAAGTAAAACTTATGACCTCAAGATAATTTATGATGCAGCGCATGCATTTGGAGTTAAACAGAGGGGCACATCAATATTAACCCATGGTGATCTTAGTATATTAAGTTTTCACGCCACAAAAGTATTTAATACGATAGAAGGTGGCGCGATTGTATCTAGTTCAAAGGAGCTTAAGGAGAAAATTGATCGTCTTCGAAATTTTGGATTTGTGGATGAAACAACTGTTGTTTTGCCTGGAATAAACGGCAAGATGAATGAAATACAAGCTAGTATCGGGTTATTAAATTTAAAGAGTATAGATGAAGAAATCCAGCGTAGGAAAGAGATATATCAATTGTATCAAACCTTGTTGCAAGGAGTGGTAGGTCTTAGAATTATGCCATTGATGGAGGATGTGGAATACAATTATTCATATTTGCCGATTTTTATTGAAGAAGATGAATTTGGCGCTTCAAGAGATGATCTCTATTATCGATTGAAGAATTATGAAATATATTGTAGAAGATATTTTTATCCACTTATAAGTACTTTTGCTCCATATTCTTCACTTCCATCCTCAAAAAGAGGCAATCTAAAAAATGCATATAAAGTCGCACAGCAAGTAATTTGTCTTCCCATTTATCCTGAACTGTCTAATCAAATGATTGAGTATATTTGTAAATGTATATCTGAATGAATAGACCATTAAGTATGGCAGTTATGCAGCCCTATGTTTTCCCTTACTTAGGATATTTTCGACTGATTAATGCTGTTGACAAGTTTGTGTTTTTTGATGACGTCAATTATATAAAGAGAGGATGGATCAATCGTAATAGAATTTTACTTGCAAATAAACCTTTCCTTTTTACTGTTCCGGTTTCTAGACCCTCTCAGAATAGGAGAATTAATGAGACTTTAATAAATGGTGACCTAAGAGGGATATTGCGTACCATTCATCACGCTTATGCAAAGGCACCATATTACAATTGTGTTTATCCGGTATTAAAGCATATTTTTGAGCAAGATTGGGAGGGAGTTCCGATCTCAATGTTAGCCGAGAAAAGTATCATCTCCATTTGTCATTATTTGGGCATTCAACGGGTATTTGAAAGGACTTCAAAGGATTATAAATGGTCTATTGATTTAAAGGGCCAAGATAGGATCTTAGAAATACTCCATGTTAATCAAGCTACTAAGTATATAAATGCGGAAGGTGGAAAAGAGTTGTATAATCCGTCTGAGTTTAGGAAACGGAGGATTCAATTGTTCTTTCTGAAAAATTCAAATATAGTTTATAAGCAATACAATGATAGGTTTGTTTCTAATTTGTCCATTATTGACGTGCTGATGTTTAATGATAAACAGCAAGTGAATAACTTTATTATGAATAATTATGAACTTTTAGAGAAGAATGAATAAGTTAAATCTCCAATTCAAATTGAATAGATCAAGTGCTTCAGAGATAGAGGAACATTTGGAAAGGAACAACCACTCTTTTTTTCCAGTTTTAAGTGACCAGGTGGATATTCATCAATATGCAGTAAAACTTTACAAAAATGCATATCGATTTGAACTTTGGGATAAAGCATCTATGGTGGGGTTAGTAGCATGTTACCTCAACGATAAAATAACGGGCATAGCGTTTATTACCAATGTTAGTGTTGATAGAGAATGGCAGTCTCTTGGAATTGCTACTTTTCTGTTGAAAAAGTGTCTAAACCATGCCAAGAAATTGGGATTTGAAATGATTAAGTTGGAAGTAAATAAAAAGAACACAGCCAAGAGGCTATACGTTAGAATGGGCTTCCTTTTAGATGAAGTTAGTAAAGATAAACTTATCATGTCGTTAAAATTTTAGCTTTGATGAAAAATAAGCACAATCTGCTCTTTTCTGAAATTACGTTTATTTCTCCTCGAGATGTGAGGAAGAATAGATCAGATGTAGTGCATATTATGAGAACTTGTTCCGGTTTTGTGAAGAACGGAATGAAGGTGATGCTTCTTACCCCAAGAGTTCAGCGTGAGGGTAATATCCAATCCAAAAAGGAAGTTAAAAGTTATTATGCTCTGGATAGTACATTTTTTAAGTTAATAGAATCAGATTATTGTATAAAAGAAAATCATTTAGGGGAGACTTCATTTGTGAAACTGGTTTTGTTAAAACTCTTTTTGACTTTCAAACATTTTCTTGGGAATCGCAATGACTATAAAAGTAAGAATCACATAATTATTAGTAAGTGTATAATCTCATGTGTGCCAATTATTCTATTGAAAAAAATTAATTTAATAAGCTCGCCGTTGACTTTAGAACTTATTCATGCCAAAAAAAGTTTTCTCTATGGTTTTGTAGTTCGCCATGCGGACTTTATTATTAGTCACAGTCCTTTTGTTACATATTACCTGTCTAATTTTTTAAAAAAGGCTCCACATAGGATTGTTCAGCCTCCAATGATAACACAAAGTAAAGAATTCAAGGAACATATTAAATTGCAAAAGGAGGATTATAAAGAGCTTTTGGGGTTTTGTTCCAACCAACGATTAGTTATGTATGCAGGCAAGGTATTTGTAGGTTCAAAAGAGATACAATATATATATGAGGCCGCGAAGCAATTGCCAGATATTCGATTTGCAATTGTCGGTGCGAGTCCGACGGCAATGAGATACTATGAAGAATATTTCAAGGGAGTCAGGAATATAACATTATACCCCTTTCAATCAATTCATAAGTATTATGAATTTGTGAAGAGTGCCGATATTCTAATTGCTTATTATCCTAGGTCGAATCATTATATGTACCACCTTGATCCGGGTAAAATCGGGGTATATTTGGCAAGTGGAAATCCCGTAATATTGTCTGATTTAATAGGGCTGAGGTTGAGGTTTAAAGAGTGGATGGTCAAATTTGTTCCTCCTGATGATGTTAGTCAACTAGTAGCATCCATTCAAACCATATTGTCAGATTATGATCGATTTTCTAGAGATGCGGAGAGAACTAGGTTATATGTTGAATCGTTTGATTATGAGTATTATACTGCTTGTGTTCTTCGTGATATTAATAAATGTATAGCACAATGGGATTAATTGCTATGTATTTTGAATAGAAATGAATTTATACTATTTTGGATATAAAAAAAACATTGATAAGAGGTGGTGTTTATGTGGCAGGGGCCAATGTCATTGGGCAGATTGTTGCTGTAGGTGTTAATGTTTTACTGGCTAGATTATTGTTGCCGGAAGATTTTGGTCTAATCGCTTTAGCAAGTACTTACATTGGATTTATTTCTTTGTTTAGTGCAGTGGGGTTTGGGTCATCAATCATATACTTTAAGGAGTTGGATAATAAACAATTATCCTCATTGTATTGGTTGAATTGGGTTTTTGCAGCCTTCACTTATTTACTTGTTGTATCGACATCCAGTTGGATATCAACGTTCTATGGCCAATCTGAATTGAGAGGTATTGTGATTCTTTCAGGAGTTAGTATATTAATTTCACCCTTATTTTCATTGCATTACAAGCTCTTAGAACGGGAATTAAAATTTAAAATACTTTCTATTTGGAATTTAGTTTGTACAGTTTTAGGAGGTAGTGCTGGCATTATTGCAGCGTTATTAGGATTGGGGGTGTATTCCTTAGTTTTGCAGACCTTGGTGACCATTTTGGCTAAGAGTATAGTCTATTTGAGGATAATTAGATGGCGTCCTATTATTTATTTTGATTATAATGGGGTTAAGGCGATGATTTGGTATGCTGTAAAATATAAGATGTCAAACTCAGTCTTATACATCGAGCGCAATCTTGATTATTTGGTTTTGGGTAAGCAATTTCCTTCCAAGGTGATAGGGTATTATTCGTTTGCTTATAATATAATGTATGCTCCTGTAAAGAGAGTATCCTATTTATTTAGTAATATGCTTTTTCCTGCACTTTCTACTATTAAGGATGATCATTCTAGATTGATTCATATGTTCTTTAAGTCTGTCAGTTTAATTGCCATGGTTTCATTTCCTGCTATGGCAATTCTTTCATTTAACGCCAATTTTCTGATTCCATTTGTTTTTGGAGCCCAATGGAATTCGGCAATACCCATAGTCCAAGTTTTATGTTTTGCAGGAGCTATACAAAGTGTTTCACAACCTGGCGCGGTTGTATTTCCGGCTTTAGGAAAGCCTGAAATATCCATTTATCTTTCTATTATTAGAACGTTATTAACTGTTGGTGCCATCTTAATAGGTGCACGGTATGGAATTTTGGTGGTCGCATATGGACTTGTGGTGGCTAAATTTTCATCTTTTGTTCTTACTATCATAGTAATGAGGTTGCAAATTGAATTTAATATACTTCAAATGTTAGGCTATATGCTTGGGTCTACTGTCACAGTTGGGGCTCTGGTCGTACTACAATCTTGTTGTAAGTCTATGGAACCGATTTATTTATTATCGCTGATGATTTTTATTGCAGTTGTTATGATAACTATATTTTATCATGGCACTATTCGTAGGGTAATAAGTGTTCTTTGGCAAAAACAATAAAAATTCATCTAATGAAAGGAACAATTTTTATTCCGGAGATAAAGTCTGAAGAAGAGATTATTTTGAATATAAGACTCATGATTGATAAAGAGTATCAAAAGCTATTTCAAGCTGTAATCGTGCATGGAAGCTTTGCTACAGATGATCGAACGTTATTTAGTGATTTTGATGGTTTGTTGATCGTTCATGACAAATATATGAAACATAAGGAGTTGAATCATTTCATATCAAAGTCACTAGAAGAAATCTATCGATTTGATCCTTTGCAACATCACGGGTGGTTTGTGATATCGGTATCATCGTTATTGCAATACCCTGAGGAATACTTACCTATCGCTGTTTTGAAAGAAGCAAAATGTATCTATCCTATTGAAGGATGTGAGTTACGTTATGTTCAAAAGACGAGAATCAACTATTTGAAGATAGCAGATAAATATATTGAAGCTTTAATAAAGAGAGTTAATCGCCCATGGCAGCCTAGAAATATATATCAACTAAAAAGTTTTTTGAGTCAAGTAATGTTATTACCTTCACTGCTTTATGCTGCGATTAATAATCGCGGAATATACAAAAGAGATAGTTTTGTCCCTATTCAAGCTTTGTTTACTGAGCAAGAATGGTCACCCATTGTTATTGCAAGTCATATTCGTGAGAATTGGGATTATTCGCTTAATGTATTTCAGCGATATATGATGAAACGTCCGGGTAGGGTATTTCGTAAAATGACTCAACATTGGATTGCACCCTCGATTGACCCTAAGACCAAATTGTTGCTAAATGATGAGTTCTATTACAATTTATCCATACTGCTTAACAAATCAAAAGCTCTTTTACATGATATAATGTAATGAGAATCTGTCTAATAAATTTATTCGCGTAAAAATATATCCTTTATTACAGTGCTTTTCAAGCGTGAAGTAAAAATAGAATAAAACTATGAAGTATCAAATAACTCAAATCCCTCAATATATCCCTAGGCAGGATTATATGGATTTGGTAGATAGAATTGTAAGCCAATTTTCTGAAATGCCGGAAGTCGATTCTATCTATCAGGTTGGTTCTATTAAGAATCCCGGTATTTCAGATTTGGATATAATTGTAGTATTTAAGGATAATGAGGCGGTTAAGTTAAATTATAGAGCTAGTATTTCTGAGTATGAAAAACAAATCTTGACGCATGGATTATTTGGTACTTCGGTAAGTCTTTTTCAAGAAAGTATGACTTATAGTGTGTTCTCTAATTATAATAAATTATATTCGAGTAAAAAATCGTCTTTGGACAAAATGCCAGCTCTGCGAATATCAGCAGAAAATAAAATTCAGATTGCGATGGAATATCTCCTTAGGATGTGGATAACTTTAGTTGTTCAAAAATCATTTATGGTGTTTAAGTTAAGATCATTGCTTTTGGAGATTAAGGCCTTGAGTTATGACTTGGAGTTGCTTGGTGTGAAGGGAGGTAAATTGTATGAAATGGTCAATGAAATAATAGATTTACGGAATCAATGGTTTAGACAGAGTTGGGGCCCTGACCGTATATGTATTTGGCTAGAGAGCTTTATTCGCGTATTGAGAGAGGAGCTTCAAGGGTATTTTAAGAAATTTAGATTTGTAATTCCTTATGATCATTTCAAAATTGCAAGAAATATTATAATTCGGGAAGGCAATGAACTTGAATATAAGGTAAAAGGGGTCTCCCAATTAAGTCATTTTTACAATATATTAGGATCAAAATATTTTAGCCTAATGAATCGATTAAATACCTTTCAATTTTATGTTCCTTCTGAAATAGTTTTACCCCGAAGTAGTCAATACAAGCGATTTTGCTATTTACATAAACATCTCATATACAATAAAATGTATTTACCACATTTTGGGATACTGGGAACGAGTCTAAGGATGGATGATGGGCTTTTAAGAATGGAGACAAGCCGTCCTAAGGTTCCGCCCTCTTTTTAGTATCCAAGCTGGGAAAAGAATGGTGGAAAATTTATTTAATTATAATACTTTTTGTCGATAAATTACAAGGAGTTTTTTTTTCTGAAGATGATTCTATGATTATATCGAGTTTCTTAATTTGTAGATCTTGTTTAGTATTATTTAAGTTTTATTAAAAGCATTCGTGCCTTGAATGTTGAAAGGATAACATCGTCTTTAAAGTGAATGAATATGAATACAAATAAACCTAGACTAATTGTTGTTCCTTCATTATTCCCTAAAGATCAAGATGATATACGGGGAATTTTTGTGGTGGATTGGATAAGGGTAGTTGAACTATATTATTCCGTTGAAGTGATATGTTATGAGTTTTCTAATGAAATTGATCCAGGGATATATCAGGAGGAAATACATGGAATTATAGTGCATAGATTAGTCCTGAAAGGTAGAAAGGGGAGTTTTGGTAAAATTGTACAGTATTGGAATTTGTATCGTCTTTTTATTCAGTATTTTAAAAGGAAATTGTGTAGTGCAAGAATCATACATGTACATGGTGCCTCGTTACCTGGTTTTATGGTGGTCAGGGCTATAACTGGGGTCAATGTCCCTATTCTTATTACAGAGCACACAGGTCCCTTCAATAAAATATCCAATAGTTTTTTTCTCCGCAACATGGCTAGGTATGCTTTGAGAAGATCTGATGTTTTTTTACCTGTGAGTAAGGACTTGTATAAACAAGTTATTGATGCGGGAATCAGCCACCCTAATACTATTGTACTTGGAAATCCTGTTGATACTTCATTATTTGAACCGGACGGAGATTTGAAGAGGGAAAAGGCAATTCTTTTCGTTGGGCGGCTTGAGTCCTATAAAGGTGCTATGAAATTGTTGAAATCCTTCCATGCTTTATCCTTAGATAAGTGGAAACTTTGGATTATTGGTGAAGGACCTGAATATGACGACCTAAAAGCATTTGTCGAGACAAATCAATTGGATCGACGGGTACTTTTATTTGGTAAATTGTCCAAGAGAGATATTTCCATGTATATGAAGAGAGCCTCTTTTCTTGCTTTTCCAAGTGAGCATGAGACCTTTGGCCTTGTCGTAGTTGAAGCTTTGGCATCCGGTTTGCCTGTTTTAGTGTCAGAGGGTACAGTTTTTGTAGAATATGTCGATGAATCCAATGGAATTTTGGTAGATCTCAATAAAGAAAGGGCAATAGAACAAGGACTACTGTCATTAATTGAAAACTTATCAAGCTACAATAGCATTGAGATACGCTCACACGTTGTTCAAAGGTTTTCTTTCGAAAATTTTGGTGGCATACTCCGACAAATTTATAGTGATGTAATTAATAAAGTGGAAATTAGCCAAAAGAGATAAATTATGTGTGGAGTTTTTGGGGTTATAGATACTAGAGGAGTAAATGTTCAGGGGTTAATTAGCATGTCTCGTACTCTTGCTCATCGTGGGCCGGACGATGAGGGGTTTTTGCTTTGTCAATTAGACGGAGGGACATCAGAGTTTGTGGGAGAGGATTCAATGGATATTTTACGCTTTAATATGAAGAGAATTGAAGAGTATGGTAGTGAAAACTTTATTGTTGGTTTAGGGCATAGAAGGCTATCTATAATTGATTTAAGCTATATGGGGCATCAGCCAATGAGTTATGCAGAAAGGTTTACCATTTCATATAATGGAGAAATTTATAATTATAAAGAGATTCGATCTACTTTGATGCAGAAGGGGTATATGTTCGATAGTAAAACGGATACCGAAGTGATTCTCAAGGCATATGATTGTTGGGGGGAAGAGATGGTACACCGATTTATTGGTATGTGGGTTATAGTGATTTGTGATCTACAAAAAAAAGTTTTGTTTATATCAAGAGATAGGTTTGGTATAAAACCTTTTTATTATAATTTAAGTAGAGGACGATTGGTCTTTGCCTCAGAGATCAAAGCATTGTTCAATTATCCTGGAGTCGAGAAAAGAGTCCAGGATGAATATTTGATACAATTTATTGTCAATGGGGTTGAACCGCTTAATGGTAAGACCGTTTTTGAAGGTGTTGAGGAGTTGTCTCCGGGGTGCAATATGACCATTTCATACTCATCACTTGATTACAAGATAAAGAGATACTATCAATTAGAACACCAAATCGATCAATGCCGGAGAGAAAATCTAACTGAGAAGGAATCTGTTGAAAAGTTTGAGTGTTTATTTGAGAATAGTATTGCGCTACAAATGCGGTCAGATGTTGAAGTAGGCAGCTGTTTGAGTGGTGGATTGGATTCGTCAGCGATTACTACTTTTGCGGTGAATCAGATTGGATCTGACGCTTCATTTAATACTTTTACTGCCGCTTACAATGAACCAGAAATTGATGAGTCGAACTATGCTCGTTCTGTAGTGAAGTACTTGCAAAATGTGAAAGGAAGTTATATTTTCCCAAGTTCTAAAAATTTTTTTGAAGATTTTGGCAAGTTGGCCTACCAGCAGGATTTACCTGTCGGTTCGTCATCAATTTATGCACAATGGGAGGTTATGAAATTAGCAAAGGCCAACGGTATCAAAGTGTTGCTAGATGGACAAGGTGCTGATGAAATACTTGGAGGATATGGTTATTTTAGTGGAGTTTATTTATTAGATTTATTGAAGAAGGGTAAATGGAGGAGCTTCTCAATAGCGGCAAAAGCATTGAAAAAGAATAGGGGTATTTCTGTTTTGCGAGAACTAGGGCGAGCAGTCTTCCCTCAATTGCCGCTTAATTTGCAAAAGTTGGTGAGAAAGGAAAGGCGATTAGGCTACCATTTCATAACACCTCAATATAGAAATACTGTTCTTCAAACACAGGTAGATAAATATCACAATACATTTGAAGGACGGTCAATATGGGCTGTAAATAATAGCTTGAAAAGACTGTTGAGATATGAGGATAGGAATTCTATGGCATTTTCTATTGAAGCTCGTGTTCCATACTTAGATCATAGACTTGTGGAGTATGCGATTGCTATTCCCGCTGAATACAAGATAAATAACGGATGGACAAAGTATATTTTGAGGAAAACCATTGATTCTAGGTTACCAAGCAATATTACGTGGAGGCGGGACAAAAAAGGGTTCGAAACGCCACAATCCAAATGGAAAGAAGAATTAGAAGTGAAAGTTATCGATTTTGTAGGGGGGGCAAGATGGCCGGATTATATCGATAGTGAAGCGATAATGAAATTTTGTGCTTTGCCATTGAATTCATCATCTTCTTTGAGTGAATTCTGGAGGATAATATCTGTCTTGCAATGGATGGAGCAATATAAATTAGTTTAGATTAGTTCGCTTTTTAATATATAATTATTTTCAGATGAAAATCGCAATTGTTGCAGGTCATTTTATGCCCTCCATTGGATATCAAGAGGTGTATTTGGCACGTGCTTACTCCAGATTAGGGCATACTGTACAAGTGATTACGTCTTGCTTAGCATCGCCATCCGCACAAAATATTAAAATGGATAGGTTTGTGCCGGGGGAGTTTCCCTCTTTTGATAATGACTACACTATACTTCGGTTACCTTCTCTTTTTGCATTTCGATCAAATGTTTTACCTATAGGGTTAAATAGGGCTATTGACGTTTTTCGACCTGATATAATCATGGTTGTAGGTGTGGGAAAGTTATTTCCATATCGAGTCTTTAATAAATCTTTTCATAATAAGTATTCAATTGTTACATTACTGGGAAACAATACGGACATGAGTACTTGGGGAAAGGTGACTTGGAAAACGATCATTGTCCAAAAGTGGTTGAAGGGATGGATTTATGCATTGGCAGTAAAATGGAGTTCCCGAATTGTCCTATATACTCCATCTACTTTGGAGATTATTGAGTATCTAATACCTAAGCAGCAGTATAGGAAGCTTCATCAAAAGATGAAAATATCTAGTTTAGGTTTTGACCCGAAGGTTTTTTATTTTGATAATAGTACCCGTGATGATATGCGCAAGTCACTGGGGATTTCATCTGATGATCTGGTTTTTATAACAGTTACGCGGTTAACTCCGCGCAAGCAAATCGAGGTTTTTATTGATGCTGTAGTTGCGGCACAAGAAAAATTTAAAGATATAAGTATTTATTATTTGATTATTGGTGGATTAAACGATTCTTATGAAAAGAGTCTAAAGCTGAAGGTTAAGCAGTCAAAATGCAAAGCCAGGGTAATAATCCGCCCTTTTTCAGACCATAACTTGACGAGAGCATATTATTGTGCTGCCGATATAGGTTTGTGGTTCAATGCTGCAATAACAATTCAGGAATCGATGGGGACAGGCTTATATGTTGTTTTGAAGAATAAACTCACTGTTAATCACCTTATTCTCCCTAATAAGAATGGTTATTTATATGAAGGGAGTGTGTTGGTAGGATTGATGACATTACTTGAGAATAGACTAGAGGAAATTCTTGATGTATCTAAGAGAGAAAAGCGTATAGAAATAAATAGTAGCTTATTATCATATGAAAGGATAGCGGAGGATATGATTAGTGGATTGATTAAAATATCATAGTTTAAATGAGGGCGTATATAGAAAGATGGAGAAGTTGGTTTAATGCTCAGCCTTGGTCATACCGATGGATATTAATAATTGTGTTGGTTAGACCTTTTATAGATTTACTATGGTTTACCAAAAGATATGGAATTCTTTCACCTTTGCAAATAACCGGGGCACTCACAATTTTATTGTCCATAATATATGCATTAAGAATTAAGATTGGTCAACAAAAGTTACTTCCATTCTCATTCCTTATATTTGCTTTATTACTTTTACTTAATCAAATGCTAGTATTAATAGAGGGAACATCAGTTCAGGGGGTGGGTTTTTTCCTAAGGACGATAATGCCTGTTATTTTATTTGTTTATCTCACTAGGGTGGTTAATACATATGATCGATTTCGGGGTTTTTTAGATACTTTTCTCGTGGCATCAATTTTCCCTATAGGTATGTTATTATATGAGTCAGTGATAAGTCCGATAAGTTATGTCCCTCTAGCTGAAAGCAGGGGAGGAGGATATCGTTTAACCGGATTCTACGCAGATTTGTTTAGTTATATGTCCTATGTGATTGGAGATTTATTGATATTCGGGTATTTAGGCGTCAAAGCGATAGTACATCATCGCCGTAGAGTAGGATATATTTCTATAGTAGCTGTTTTAGGCATAGGGGTTATAGCATTATTCGGGTTAAAACATCAAGCTTCGTGGGGAGTATTTATTTTTTTGATAAGTAATTTTTTATTTTATATTAAGGGGAAAAAGAAGGGAGCGCCATATGTTGTTTTAATAATGTTATTCATGCTTGTGTCATCTCCATTTATCTTTAATACTCAACTAAGAGCGTTATTCTCAAAAGAGATATCTGTTTATGAGAATAAAGTAGCCACTGAATCTGCCTTAAATGGTAGAATTAGAAGATGGGAGCGATATTTTAAGACTTGGAGTAAGACCCCAAATGTAACTAAGCTGTTTGGTGTTGGTTTATCTAACTTGAGTCATAGGGACAAGGTTATAATGAGTAGTGGTGGAATGCATAGTGATTACGTGAGGTTTTTGTTTGGGACAGGGGTTGTAGGCCTCTCTTCGTTGTTGATATTTTATGCAGTAGTGTTTTTCAAAAGTATGTCCTTGAGAAAAGCCGAACGATTCTTTGTTGTTTCAGCAGGTGTTATTATGTTGATGTATGGGATAACATCGAATCCCTTTGGTTCATCCGGATCATTGCTAATTCTTGTCATGGCAGGATTTTCAATGGCTTTAGCTAAAAAAACTGAAATTTCAAGAAAGAAATCTGCCTAGATTAAAGCAGGATTATATTGACGCTGTAAAATAATAGAAGTAAATGGGATTTGATAAAAAAAGAATACTGTTAGTAGGAAAGTTGCCCCCCCCATATATGGGGCCCGCCATTGCCACAGATATTTTGTTAAATTCATCCTTAAAAGAAGACTTTGAATTGCTTCATTTTAATAATACAATTAATACAACTATAGAAACACAAGGCAAATGGGGATTGAAGAAAATATTCAGAATAATTCGGCTAAATTTTCGATTTTATTTAATGTTAAAGCAAAAACATCCAGATTTGATTTTATATCCAATTAGCCAATCTTCAATGGGATTTCTAAAGGATGCTCCCTTTTTGTGGCTTTCTTGGAAAAGTAGAGCATTTTTAGTTGTACAATTAAGAGGGAGTAATTTACAGAATTGGCTACAAGGGGCAGGTAGATTAATTAACTTTCTTTTTGCGGAAGTTATGAAGCACGCTGCTGGTGCTATTGTGTTAGGGGAAAAGCTGAGATATTTATTTGAACCATATTTGCCTTTGGATCGAATATATTCAATTCCCAATGGAGGGAATTATACCTTTCCAAACTTACCAAAAGAGGAAGGGGTAATAAATATATTATATTTTGCTAATTTATATGAATCTAAAGGGGTAGGAGATGTGGTAGATGCTTGTGCTTTTATCAATGAGGATATAACCTGTAAATTGAGATTAGTCGGCGGTTGGAGGGGAATGGATGGTTTTAGAAAGAAGTTAGAGGAAAAAGTGAAAAGCGCCACAGTAAAAATCGAGATACATCCTCCAGTATCCGGAGAACCGAAATGGACTTTTTTTGCCCAAGCTGATATTTTTGTATTTCCACCCCGTGAGCCAGAAGGTCATCCCTGGGTTATTGTAGAAGCGCTTGCTGCCGGACTTCCGATAATCACTACAGATCAAGGTGCCATTACAGAATCTGTTATGGATGGATGGAATGGATTTGTGGTTCCTAGTCGAAGTCCTCGTAGCATTGCAGAAAAAATTAACCAACTCAGTTACGACATTGAATTACAAAAGAAAATGGGAAGTAGAAGTAGAGTAAAGTATGAAACTTTTTTTACAGAGGAGAAAATGGCACAGAAGTATAAGAGTGTTTTTAACCAAATCATCAGTTAATTGTATCTTTGCCAGATTAGGGTAAAGAAAGACTATTTCAGCATATGAAGCAATTGACGCAGCAACTTAAATCAGGGAAAATGCAAGTTCTTGAAGTTCCCTTCCCTATATTAAAGACAGGAAACTTACTTGTGAGAACTCATTTTTCTGTGATTAGTTCGGGTACTGAAGGGAAGACCGTAAAGGATGCTCGTAAGGGGTATATCGCAAAAGCCAAAAGCAGACAAAAGGAAGTTAAACAAGTTTTTGATACAGCCAAAAAAATAGGTGTGCGCGCCACCTATAAGCTCGTAATGAACAAACTAGAGTCTTTTTCATCTCTGGGATATAGTGCTGCCGGACAGGTTATTGGAGTGGGAGAAGATGTTACAGAGTTTGAAGTGGGTGACTTTGTAGCTTGTGGTGGTCCAAGTGCAGGACATGCTGAAGTTATATCCGTTCCAAAGCGACTTTGTGTCAAAATACCATCTGGAGTAGATCTTATAGAGGCTTCTTTTACAACACTCGCTAGTATTGCGATCCAGGGTATTCGACAGGCAGACCTTAGATTTGGGGAGACATGTGTTATTATTGGAATGGGACTCATTGGCCAATTGACCTATAAAATTCTGGAGAGTTCCGGAATGTTTCCCATTGGTATAGATATATCAAAGGAGTCAATAGAATTTTGTAGAAAAATGGAGATGAGCCGAGTTTATCATAGATATGACGAAGGTTTGGATAAAGTTATTTTAGGTTATACACGAGGACGTGGAGTTGATGTTGCAATCATTGCAGCAGGAACATCATCTTTAGATCCGGTAGAGTTTGCTGGTGAGATTGTTAGGAAGAAGGGGAAAGTTATCATTGTAGGTAGCGTACCTACTGGTTTTTCACGGCAAAATTATTATAAGAAGGAATTGGAGTTGAAGATGTCTTGTTCTTATGGACCAGGACGATATGATCTCCAATATGAAGAGAAAGGCATTGATTATCCTTATGCTTATACACGTTGGACAGAGCAAAGAAATATGGAGAGTTTTGTTGACCTGTTAAGGGAAAAGAGATTAAGTATAAAATCTTTGGTTACTCATAGCTATAGCCTTGATGATGCACCGAAGGCCTATGATATGATTTTGTCGTCTAATGAGTATTTTTCAGGCATAATAATTAAGTATTCAATTGATACGGAAATCAAGGCATCCATCCGGCTTAAGTCTGAAATAAAGATTGTGCCCAATACTCCTACAATTGGATTTGTCGGTGCCGGTTCTTTTGCTAAGGGAACCTTGTTGCCGGTTATTAATAAGCATTTGGTTCAGTTTGTTGGTGTAGTGAATTCTAGTGGTAATAGCTCGCGATTTGTAGCAGAAAAATATGGATTTAGTTATTGCGCTTCTACTGTTAGTGATATTTTTTCAGATGATCATATTAATACTGTTTTTATTACAACAAGACATGATTTACATGCTAAGATGGTAGTAAAAGCCATTCAGAATGGAAAGAATATATATGTTGAGAAGCCTCTGGCGATGTCATTTTTAGAGTTGGATACCATTTTGAAGCATTATTCTGATTTTTCTAATTCTAAAGAGGAGTGTGCTAAACAACCCAAGCTTATGGTTGGCTTCAACCGGCGATTTGCACCATCTGTTCATGCCTTATATGAAAAAATGAATGATGAGCTTCCCAAATCAATTCTAATTCGCGTAAATGCAGGTGCTCTTCCTGCTGATCATTGGGTAAACGACCCCGAGATAGGGGGTGGACGCATTATAGGTGAAGTTTGTCATTTTGTTGATTTAGTTACGTTTTTATCAAAGAGTAAAGTGAAGACTCTTTATGCTGAATCCATGACTGAACCTCTTGATCAAATGGATACAATAAACATTAATCTGAAAATGGAAAATGGCTCTATTGCAAATATATCTTACTTTTCGAACGGTTGTAGTCGGCTACCCAAGGAGTATATCGAAGTATTCCAGGCAGGAAAAGTATATCAAATAGATGATTATAAGAGATTGACGATTTTTCATTCAAGCGGAGTTAAGAATAAGCGATTCAAAGGGATGGTTAAAGGACATAAAGAAAGTGTTCATGCCTTTTTGACATCAATTATTGAAGGAAAGCCGTCTCCTATTCCTTTTGAGGAAAGTTATCATAGTACATTGGTTACACTTAAAATATTAGAAAGTCTTCGAATGAAATGTGTTCAGTTTTTATAATTAGTTGCTATGAAAGAATTGGGCCAAAAGGATCTAATTTCTATGATAATTGATTTGGATCAATACCTAATTAAAGATTCCTTCAGTGGATGGGATCCTTATGATACAATTTTATCTAAAAGAATTCCATTTAGAAAATTAGGACGTTGGTTTTCAGTCTTGGCTACTCAGGCACAAAAGCGCAATCCCATTAATATTAGAAATCTAATCGGAGTGCCTAAAGGTATTAACCCAAAGGCAATGGGGTTATTCTTGCATGCATATTCTATTCTGTATAAAAAGACAAATGAAAGAAGATTTCTAGAACGTGCACATTATTTTTATCATTGGCTGGTTGAGCATCCAAGTAAAGGATATCAAGGTATTAGTTGGGGCTATAATTTTCCTTGGGTTAGTCCTTTGAAGTCTCTTGAAGCATATACTCCTTCTTCCGTCGTAACCGGATTTATAGTTAGAGCGATGATCGAATATTTACCTATTTCACAAGAAAAGCAAAATGTAAAAAACACTATATTAGGAGCATCTCAATTTGTTTACAATGAACTGAAAAGGACTAGATTTAGTCAAGGATTGGCAATAAGTTATACCCCTATTAAAAGAGACGTTTGCTATAATGCGAGTTTGTTAGCTGCTGAAATCTTAGCTTTTTCTTGTCAACTTAACCAAGTGAAGGAATTTGAAGAGATAGCAATAAAGTCTGTTGAATTTGTCATCTCTCGTCAATTTTCCAATGGGAGATGGAACTACAGTTATGATCTGACGAAAGAGATTGAGCGGGAGCAGGTTGATTTTCATCAGGGATATATTTTAGAAAGCATTTACAACATTAGGCAATGTCTTAAAGTAAAGGATAAGAGGTGGGAAGAAGCCATTGAAAAAGGGATAAAATTTTATTTAGGTCAGCAATTTCATAAGTCAGGGTGGGGTTATAGGCGATTGCCAAGAAAATACCCTGTTGATATACACAATCAATCTCAAGGTATTATTACAAGTAAGAGATTAGTCAATTATCATGATGATGGATTGGTATACCACAATAGAATCTTGGAGTGGACTCTCCTTAATATGTACGACCAAAGAGGATATTTTTATTATCAAAAACATCGGCTTTATACCATTAGAATACCATATGTCAGGTGGAATAATGCATGGATGATGTTAGCCTTAAGTACAAGTTTATAGAATGAGTAAAATTTTGTTTCATCTGGGGCATCCTGCACATTTCCATTTGTTTAAGTTTGTTATAAGGCAGCTAGAGCTAGATGGTGTTCCGTTTGTAATAGTTATTAAGAAAAAGGACGTACTTGAGGCACTAGTTCAATCTGAAGGATGGGATTATTACAACGTATTGCCAGAGGGAAGAGCAAATTCTATATTGGGGTTGATAAAAGGACAATTACTTCAGAATTATCGACTCTATAAAATTTGTCGAAAGGAAAAACCAACGCTACTAATCGGGACGTCAGTCGCGATTTCACATATCGGTAAATTACTACAGATACCTTCATATAACGTCAATGAGGATGACATTGAAGTAGTTCCACTTTATGGTAAATTAGCCTATCCCTGGGCTACAAGAATCATAGCTCCCTCGTGTTGTCGTGTTGGCAAATATCAATATAAAAAAATTAGTTATAATGGATACCATGAGTTAGCATATTTACATCCTGATCGATACCATCCGAACATCAATATTAAGGAGAAATACCTAGGAGGTATCGACAGATACTTTCTCATAAGGTTTTCTAGTCTGAATGCACATCATGATTCTGGTGTCTCAGGAATTGATAACGCAACAGCACAGCAGTTAATATCTGTTTTGGAACCCTATGGCCATGTATTTATAACATCTGAAAGACCACTTTCTCCAGACTTAGAACCCTTTCGTCTTGCTATTCACCCGATAGATATGCACGATGTATTAGCATTTAGCGGTTTGTTTATTGGTGATAGCCAAACGATGTGTGCTGAGGCTGGCGTGCTAGGTATCCCATTTATTAGGTATAATGATTTTGTAGGCAAAATTAGTTATTTAGAGGAATTAGAAGTGGAGTATGATTTGGGGAAAGGTATTTTACCGCCGAATAATAGGGAATTGCTTGACTTGGCAGCGAATTGGGTGCAAGACGAAAATTTGTTGATTAAAAAGCGACATAACCGAGATAAAATGCTCAAATCCAAGATAGATACGAGCTCATTTTTGTATGAAATTATTAATGATTTTATCGCAAATTCAAATTTTGATAAAGCTTTTGGTGGTAGAATACCCTGAATGCCAATATTCAATAATATAAACACCTTTTTGAAAAGATGATATATCGACTGTTATTTTTGACTTGTTTTTTGTTTCCTCTTTATAAATGCATTTACCCTGAATATTTCGAATACTTACCTTTGCGGAATCATTTTCCCTTGGTAAGTATATAGTAAGTCGATTGTTGGCTGGATTAGGTGTCAACTGAATGGTTTTTATGTAGAGATTTTCATTAGAATTGTAAAGAGGGATAGCGTTTTTGGAATAAACAGTGTCCCGCAAAAAAGTGTCTTTCGAATAGGCAAAGAGCTTAAACCAAAGGCTATCTTTTTCCTTGATAAGGTCAGGATCAAAATTGTAAAAAGTATCTGTCTGCGTTCGTTGAATCAATTGAAACTGGCTAGCTTTTGATTCTTTGTAATATAAATCATAATATAGATTTACACCGTCGTTTGGATTGGTAATACTCCATTTTATGGGCTCAAAGGTATTCCAAACTGTATCTGGATTTAATAAGACAATTTGAGGGTTTACATATTGTTGAAGTAATTCTGCAAACCCAATGCCATTCACTGCTTTTCCGTCTATAATTCCCCGAGCATCCAATGTTCCTTCATAAAAGAAAAAAGGGTTTCTAACTTCACTAATCTTGTTAGGAGTGCTCAAAGTTAAGTCAATATTAAGCTGATTGCAAGTCAAATGCCATTCTGATGCATATATGTTTCCCATTCTTGGGAGTTTTTGGAATTTGGTCCTCTCAAGAGTAAAATCACTCGTAGTCGTGGATTCATGTTCATTAATGTAAGCCGATAAAAGTTTATATTTAGGAGAGGCTGGAACCTTGTTTCTTGGAGTAAAAATATTCCACAAATTAAAATCCATACCATTGGATAGACGAATGCTAAACCATTCGTATTTTTCTCCGATATATGGATTAAAATCTCCATATTGCCGGTCAATCCAGCCCATACCTTCGATCTCTTCAGATGTTCCTAAAAAGCTAAAGCTGCCTGAAATTTTTACTCCTGTTTGTGAATAGTAATAAGTATAATTCTCTTTGCCTTGATAAAAAAAGCCACTATCCGCTAATATTAAGGGAGGTTTAGTCATGGTAAGATGAACATCGAGGGTGCCGCGCTTTGTCAATGCATGAATATCGTATTCAAAAGGAATTAATTTACCGGTTGAATCAAGGCTTGTCCTCCAATACTCCTGATGTGTAGTAAATACTTGAGCTTCTATGTTTAATGCTGAAGTGTCTAGTTTGAGATATACTACTGGCTTGGTGTCATCAAAAAATCGATGCGTAGTCTCATTAGAAAAGTTGAGGATTCTAAACCCTGGAAGTGTGCCGTAATTTTGAATAAAATAAGTCAACATGACAGTGTATTCTTGTCCTGTGGTTTTACCTCTTAGGTGCATAGTCGTATACCACCATTCTTGAGGTTCACCTGGGTGCCTTCCTTCATCTCGGGGAAAACTAATCAAGCTTTTTGGGGGCGTATATGGATAAGTCTTCCAGAACTGTGCATTTAAAAATGTTGAGAAAAGAAAATAACATACTATAAAGAGAGATGTGATGTGTTTCATGTCGCAAAAATTGGGTTAGATATTGAAAATATTCTATTAATGTATTTTGCTAAGAAATTCAAACTGACAAGTAGAGACAAAATTTAAGGCCTATGGGAAGAATTTAGCGTTTGTTCCTATCCCAATGGACCTCAATCCTTTTGTTTGAACCGATCTATCTAGAATTACCATCTGAAGATTGATTTCCATATAGATTTCTTTTGAATAAAATGGTTTTTACTATTTATAATTTCATGCCCTAAAATCTTTTGTCCAATGACACCCCATTCCGGTAATCCACCAAAATTCCTATCATCTATGAAGATATCAGCATGTATTTTGCGTGTAGAATAGGGCTTTTTTTCTTCGGGGTGACTTTTGTTGATTGCATAAAAATTAAGTCCCTTCATTTGACAAAAGCTAATAGCTTCCTCAAGTTGTTTGCCTTCTCGATAGGTCCATAAAATTAATCTATGTCCCACATCTTGAAATAACTTCAGGGTCTCAAAAGCAAAGGTTCGAGGTGCCCCAATCTTGGGGTATTTATCTTCCACTATTGTGCCATCAAAATCTATGGCAATAGTCAATTTTCTCGTTTTAAATGTTAATTTTACGTTTGGTTTGTTAGTCATGCTTTTCACTCAAATTTGACATTCCCACAAAGATAGGGTTTTCGTTCGATGTAATCATTAGTGTCCGTCGATTATATGTACTTTCTAAGTAGAATGGTTACATTTATGACTAGTGTGTGTAAGTGATTTCCCACTTCACCGTAATTCTTGAAAGGAGGAATGATGGAACATTCTCAAAACTGTATTTTTACCTTGTAATATGAGATATTTTTGTAGCGTTTGGATCTGTTATGCTGTACTATTTTAGGTTAGTTTTACTAGGACTCTCGATAGAGTTAAATTCTAATTCAATTGAACATGTAAGAATTTGTTGCGTTAGAAATGGGAGTATAAGATTCTCCTTATTCTTGAGGGGAGCGTGTATATAATCGATATAAAAAATGAATAAAGGGTTACTTGAATTCTCAATTGGGAATACAATTAAATTAGAACAGGATATTGAGGATGTAAGCTATAATCTCATTCCCAAAAGGCTTGGATTGTATTTGAAAGAATGTATACCTGATTTTGATACTAAGTTCATCTCAGGTAGTGTAATCCAATCCTCAGAAAAAATGGATTTGGAGCAACTACAGACACCCATTAAATTGTTGATTAATACAGCTAAGGTCAATAATGTCCGGTATATTAATAAGTTTTTTGAGAGTTTAAATTCTAAGTTGGAAGATCAGGGGATTTATGTTGGTTGTGTTGAGACCTATAATGCTTATCAACATAAGCACTGGATTAGCAGATTTAAGCTAATAAGTATGATCTACTTTTTTCTTGTTTTTATAATGAAAAGAGTGTTACCTAAGATCAGAGGTGTTAATAAATTATATTTTTTTCTAACCAAAGGACGTGGGAGAATGGTTACTAAAGCGGAGGTGCTGGGGAGGCTAGTTAGTTGTGGATTTGAGATAAAAAACTATCGAACTATAGATGGGCTTTTGCATTTTGTAGTTATGAAGAGTAGAATGCCGTATTACGATGAAAGTCCTAGTTATGGCCCGCTATATAGTATGCCGAGGATTGGCAAGGATGGAAGGGAGATACGCGTTTATAAACTTAGAACCATGCATCCTTATGCTGAGTATTTGCATGATTATATTCTAAGTCAAAACGGATATGCTTCAACAGGAAAACCAGCTAATGACTTTAGGGTAGCTCCATGGGGTAAATTTTTTCGAAAATATTGGATAGATGAAATGCCTCAAATTATAAATGTATTGAAGGGAGAGATGAAATTGGTAGGTGTACGTCCTGTGGGACGAAGGTATTACGAAGACATTCCTGAGGAATACCGGAGTATTCGATTTAAGTATAAACCCGGATGTATACCCCCATATGTTTCATTAGGTATGTCAGGGGACGTAGAGAATGTGTTGAAAGCGGAGCAGATTTATCTAAACGAATATAAGGATAATCCAATTATTACGGATATTAAATATTTTTTTATGGCTATTTTTAATATTTTATTTCGAGGAAAAAGAAGTGCATGATGTTCTCTTACAGGTTATGAAATGGCTCAATTTTTGTGTATTTAGGATATATGTTTTAGTACTATTAAATGATTGTTAATTTATAGATTAACTAAAGTATACTTTAATCGTAAGGATTTTGAAATTATGGTTAATTCTAAGAGGTTTGCAATTCAATTAATTTAGAAGGAAGATTTGGATGAGAGTTAGTGCGTTAAACTGTAAATGTTGGTTTGTACTTTTTGGGGTGAATATGTTGTTGGGCTGTATTTCAGAGAAAAGTACAGTTTACTTTAATGAGCGCTCAGATAGTACTAGAGTGGTTTCTAAGCCGCCTATTCCGGTAATTTTGCCCGGCGATATACTCAGCCTTCAAATCGTAGCAGCAGATCAATCTTCACTCAGTCCTTTTCTAACTCCACCTCAGAGTGCTACTGGGGCGAAAGCTAATCAAGGACCAACTAGTGAGTATTTGGTTTCCGAAGATAGTACGATTCTGATTCCGATTATTGGACGTGTTAAGTTAGGGGGATACAATACCATAGAGGCCTCTATTCTTCTTGAGAATCAATTAAGAAAATATGTCCATTTCCCGAAAGTTATGGTTAGGATTATTAACTTCAAAGTATCTGTTTTAGGCGAAGTTAAGAACCCAGGAATTTACTCGATCCCGGAAGGTCGGGTTACCATACTTCAGTTGATTGCAATGGCAGGAGACTTGACAATTTATGGGAAAAGGGTTGATATCACGGTGGTTCGTACTATAAATGGAGTGAAAAAATATTATGAAGTAAATTTGACAAATGATGATTTTTATGACTCGGATGTTTATTATCTTCGACAAAATGACCTCGTATACGTAAGACCAAATAAAGCACAACTCAGTAAAGCATCTTATACTCCACTAATTACGGTGATTGTATCATTGACTACTCTGGTAATTACATTACTCAATATTTTAATACGCTAACATATGAGTTTTTATTTCCCAGAAGATAACCATCAGATGACTGTAATTCAAGATGATAATATTAATGTTCGTGAAGCATTTGAAAAATATTTGTCGAAGTGGTATATCTTTCTCATTTCAATTTTGATTTTCTTTTCATTGGCATTTCTCTATCTTAGGTATACAAGACCAAAGTTTATTATCAAAAGTACACTTATTCTAAAAGATGACAAGGCCCGTGGATCATCAGAATTGTCTGCATTTCAAGACATAGGTTTATTGGATAATTATGTAGATAATGTTGAAAATGAAATACAAGTTTTGAAGTCAAGGAGTCTTATGAGTAAGGTTGTCCAATCTTTGAATTTAAATATTATGTATTTTGATTTAGGGAAATTCCGTAAATTTTTGACTTTAGATGAAAGAGAACTATATAATAAATCTCCACTTTTATTGAATATATATTCAAATAACCGAATTCTAAAAGGAGATACGGTATTTTTTGTTTCAATTATTTCAAGAAATACGATTGATTTGCATCAGGAAAAAGGTTCAAAGGGACAAAAATTTGGACTGGGGCAAATTATTCACCTTTCAATTGGAGATGTGACCTTTACCCCGACAGATAATATCATGCACTACATCGGAAAAGAGATTAAAGTAGTCATTCGTCCTGTAAATATTGTGGCAAGGCAATTGGTCAACAATCTTTCTGTTCAACCATTAAACTCCAATACGAGTGTATTGGAGCTTGCATTTATTACCTCGTTACCCAACAAAGGAAAACTTTTACTAGAGAGATTAATGCAGCAATACAATCAAGATGCCATCGAATATAAAAAAGCATCCGCTAAAAGTACTTTGGAGTTTATTAATGAGCGACTGGGAATAATATCAAAAGAACTTTCTTCAGTGGAGTATCAGGTTGAAAAGTTTAAATCAAAAAATAAACTTACGGATATTGCAGAGGATGCAGGACTCTTTAGGGGATGGGTAAGTGAAACACGACAAAAATTATCTGATATCAACACCCAATTAAAGCTTGTTGAATATCTTAAAGATTATTTGAGTTCAAACAGAGGGCCGAAGGAATTACTCCCTTCCAATTTGGGCTTTAATTATCCCTCTCTAACTAGGTTGATTGAGAATTACAATAAGATTGTTTTAGAGAGAAATAGGCTATTGAAGGGGTCTAGCTCATTGAATCCCGTAGTGACTAACCTAGAACAACAGATTGTACAGCTCAAAAATAATTTGGGTAATAGTTTGGATAATGTACATTCTTCTCTTACTATCCAACTCAATGCATTAAGAGAGCAGGAAGATGAGTTGAATAATAAAATATCTTCCATTCCGTCTCAGGAAAGGAAGTATAGGTCCATTGAACGGAGACAGTCAATTAATGAGGGGTTATATCTTTATCTGTTAAAGAAACGAGAGGAGATCGCTATTTCCAACGCGGTTAAGGTCCTCAATGCAGAGGTACTTGATTTGCCATCTAATGCAGGACCATTAGGTTCTGAGCCAATGAAGGTTTATTCTCTAGCTTTTCTTTTGAGTCTGATTCTACCCATAAGTGGAATCTATTTGCGAGATTTATTGGATACCAAAATACATAATGTTCAGGATATTTATGATTTGAAACTGCCGGTAATCGGTGAAATCCCTAGGGCAAAGAAGTCTTTACTGAGTTTTTCTTTTGAAGATAACCAATCCAGTTTAGCTGAAGCCTTTAGATTAGTTAGGACAAATGTAGAGTTTGAATTGAGGTCATCCCAACAAATAGGGAAGATTTTGATGGTCTCTTCTACTATCAACAAAGAGGGCAAGACATTTGTAGCTATAAATCTTGCAAAATCTTTAGTGAGTATAAATAAAAAAGTACTTTTACTCGGCGCTGATCTGCGTGCTCCTAAAATTCTATCTTATCTAGGAATGGAACGAAGGAAGGGGCTTTCTGAATATTTAGCTTTTGACGATTATAATTTATCAGAGCTGATTATTAGAATTTCAGATGTCGATGAGCTCTATCTCCTTCCATCCGGCTCGATACCACCAAATCCTGCAGAGCTTCTACTTAGTGATAAACTGCCAAGCATGCTGGAGTCTCTAAAAAAGCATTTTGATTATATTATTATTGATACTGCTCCGGTTGCAATGGTAACAGACACACTCTTATTGAATGAATATGCACAATTGCTAATCTATGTCGTTCGTGCAGAATACATTGACAAACGCCAACTTCAAATTGTTGATCACTTAAAACGGGAAAGGCGATTTAATAATATTTACTTGCTGTTGAATGATACTCGACCCAAAATGGGGTATGGATATGGCTATGGATATGGCTATGGATATGGTAATAGAAGGAAAAAATGGTGGCAATGGAAAGCTTAAAGAATTCAAGAAAATACCGGAGAATTATAGTTCATAATAGTACCCATTCTACCCTAAGCCTTCTAACTAAGAATGCTATTGAGGCTTAGGGGTAAACGAGGAGTAAGTCAGTGTAGTTTTTTCCACCTTACTCAAGATTTACTATCTTTGTCGCGGTGTTCTTCCTTGCTTGCTGATCGAGGAGACAGAAGGACACCTCGATATAATATCACAGTGCTGTCGTAACGTTTAAGAGTCCTAAATACCTCTAGAGTGAAAATCCTCGACAAATACCTTGTCAAAAGTTTTGTGCCGCCGTTTCTGTTGGCAACATTTATTGCATTGTTTGTATTGATAATGCAGACATTGTGGCTGTATATAGATGATATCTTAGGCAAAGGAGCAGACTTGTTGGTCGTCCTGCAGTTATTGTTTTACTTGTCTATGTCTTTAGTGCCTATGTCCCTCCCGATCGGAGTACTCTTGAGTTCTGTTATGTTGTTTGGAAATTTGTCCGAGAGGTTTGAGTTGTCTAGTATGAAATCTATTGGACTTTCGATGCTCCGTATAATGCGCCCATTGATCGTAGTGGCAATGGGTATAAGTGTTTTTTCCTATGTGTTTTACGATTCTATCATTCCGTACTCCAATCTGAAATTTAAATCGCGGCTCTATGATCTCAGTCGCCAAAAACCTACCCTAAATCTCGAGGAACAAGCTTTTAATGATGATTTCAAGGGGTTTAATATTTATTTCAAGAAAAAAGATGCAGATGGACGGCATATCCATGACGTTATTATCTATCAAAGCAAGAAGAGAGGCGGTAGTAAAAAACTCAATGTCATTACAGCAGCTTCGGGCGAGATGTTCAATTCTCATAAAGGCAACTATTTCATACTGAAACTTTACAATGGCCATATCTATCGGGATATGTCTAAGGATAGAAGCTTGACAGAGGGAAGTCATCCCTTCGTCAGAACACATTTTAAAGAGTGGATGAAGGTGTTTGATTTATCTGAATTTGATTTGGACCGGACAAATGAAGAGCTCTTCAAGTCTCATCAGACAATGAAAAATAGCTTTACGCTTCGTCGAGATATCGATTCGTTTAAAAATAAAGTAATCTATTATGAAAAGCAACAGATAAGAGAGCTAACTCGATTAAAACACGACACTTCAAGTGCAACTTCCAAGCCAGCCAAAACGAAGAGAAAGGTTAAGTCCGCCCTTGCCAATTATAAGCAGTTGGACTCTATCCGATGGGATACAGTTCGGGCATTTGCACAGACCTTCCCTAAAGAGGAACAAGTTATATTAGCAAGGAAGCTCATCCAATCGGTCAATAGAAAACACGAGCGCTTAAAGAGCTATCGGCAGTCTAGGCGTCGGTTGTGGGATAAAATCAAATCACATACTTATGAGCTCAACATCAAGTATAGCTTTTCGTTAGCTTGTCTTATTTTCTTGTTTATCGGTGCGCCGATGGGCGCCATTATCCGAAAGGGGGGATTCGGATATCCTATCTTGATCTCAGTATCGTTTTTCGTGATTTTTATACTCTCGACCATCTTGTGTAAAAAACTTATGGAGAGTAATGCTATCACTGCTTTTTGGGCTGCATGGATTCCTTTGCTGGTCTTAGTACCTATCGGTGGAATGCTGACCTATCAGGCTATGTTGGATGCGCGTTTTGAATGGTTGAGGCGCTTTGCCCTGTTCGTTAACCCAAAGCGTGCAATAGAATTCGTAACGAGGCGCAATTGGACAAAAAAAGCAAGTGTTTAGCTGAGGAGGCATAGCGAGCTATGGCGACGAGGGTAAATGCTTG
>JALSTN010000253.1 GCA_026983735.1 Saprospiraceae bacterium
GCTCCAATACCCTTATAAAATCAAGGTCTGTCGGGTGTTTAAACTTCCATATTTCAAAATATTTTTTGAGTGCTTGGTGTAAGGTTTGATCACCGATGATATATTCCAATTGGTAGAGCATTAGTTGGCCTTTGACATAGGATCCCATTCCGTAAGCATAGTTGGTTTTAAAATGATCTGCATGCGTACAAAGTGCTTCGTTATGTCCGGATTTGATGTAATTGATATAGCCCATTATCTCATCCAAGAATGGATTTTCTGCTGCATCTGAGGAATCCCCCAATATACCTTGCCTCATCAGATAATTCATAATCTCTGTAGCAGCAAAACTCGTAAACCCTTCGTCCATCCAGGGATAAAGTGATTCATTGGTAGCGAGAACACACTGAAACCAACTGTGCATAAGTTCATGAACTGCTACCCCGACAAGGCTGTGCAGATTGCGCTGGCCCGTTATCATTGTTAGCATCGGATACTCCATTCCACCATCGCCCCCTTGTACAAATGAATATTCCGGAAACGGATATTGACCGTAATGAGCGTTGGCATATTCGAACACTTTATCCATTATGGCGGGAAGCTTGTCCCAATCCCCTGTTTTTTCCCCGGGCTGATACAAAAAGTGCAATAGCGTTCCATCCTTACGTCGATAGATTACATGTCGGTAATCCTGATCCGCTCCCCATGCAAAATCATGTACATTTTCTGCATAAAACTTCCATATTCTCAGCCCATCCCGTGTGAATGCTTTCGGCTTGGCTTCCGGTGTTTTATCAGGGTTTTGGAGCGTTCCCGTAGCTCCAAGCACATAATTGGAATCTATGTGAATAGTGACTTCGTAGGTACCCCATTCTCCATAAAATTCTCGGCCTACATAGGGTGTCGGATGCCATCCATCCCGATCGTAAGCGCATAGTTTGGGATACCATTGGGTCATGGTAAAACGAATGCCCTCCGCATTGTCCCGACCCGAACGCCGGATTTGTACAGGTACTTGTGCCTTAAATTTCATATCCAATACGGTGGTTTGCCCCGGAGCCAATGGATGCTCCAAACGAACCTGCAGGATAGTCCCTTGCACTTGATAAGAGAGGGACTTACCATCCTGAGACAAGCTTTGGATGTGTTGCCACCCTTGCTCCTTCTCCTGAAGATGGCTAATTCTATCTTTCACACGTCGATCCGGATCCAGAATCGTCCTACTTCGGACATCCATCATACTCCCCGGTTGAAAAGCATTGAAGTACAAGTGATAAAAGACCTGCCAAAGCGTATCGGGAGAATTATTGGTGTAATGCAGCTTTTGCATCCCTTCCAATCCATTTTTATCGACATCCATTCGGATATCCATTTCATAATGAACATGCTGCTGCCAGTAACACTGCGCATGGGAGACATTGGCCCATGACAACACAATAAAGGACAAGAAAATGACGATTCTATTTTGCATAAAAGTCTAGATTAGTTGATGTTTATTAACGGTTGTACAAGATCGATTACATTGGAGTCATCTGTGTTTCTACTTAAAGAATAACTGGATCTGGTATGAAATGGTTGGCATTCTTCAAAAAATAATCAATTTTTGATCTGCTGAATCACTTCTGGTCATCAGGAGTTAAGTGCCCAAATTATTGCCTTTTCCTTTGTTGCTCTAAATATTGTATTATGCTTTTCTTCAGGTTCGTCGGAGTATTTCCAATGTATGGAGTTCGGGGCATTTCTCAGTAAAATACGCTCTAACTCCTTTGTATAAGGAGCAACCGTTGGATTGCCTGAACCTGCAAACCAAAGTGAAATATTCTTATTGGGAAATTTAAAGAGTAGATCGGTAGCATTTCTAACCAAAAAATGATTATTCCACCACAGAGAAGGATCCATAGCTATGTATTTATCAAATGATTCAGGATGCTCCAGAAAGGTTTCCATTACAAAAAGACCGGCTAATGATTCTCCGATAATACCCTTTTTATCCACAGTTCTATATTTGTTGTTAATTTCCGGTATTAATTCAGATATAATAAATGCTCGAAAATTTTTGGCTCCATTGGTAAGAGGACAATACCTTTCATCTGCTTTTATTTTAGAATAACCCGTTAAATCCCGTCCTCGTTCTGTGTTTTCAATTCCAACCAGAATATAGGGTGGAATACTTTTTTCCTTAATCAGCTTAGCAAGCGTATTGGCAATATGTGGGAAATCTTCCTTTATTCCCCCGTCCGGCATATATAACACCGGAAATGTATCACTACTGCTATCATACATCGGTGGAGTCCATATGTTTATAACCCTTGTTTCGCCTACTTGCTTTGACTCAATTTGAAAGGTATCGTGCTCTGGAATCGGATCATTGTGATAGGGGGCATGATTACACCTAAACACCAATGCAAATAACAATACCACATAATATATCATTCTCATTTCTTTATTCTTTTATTAGCATACTACGAATTTATCTTAGCCCCTTTAAGTGACCGAAATCTTAAGCGTTTGCACCTCTTCCTTCGCTTTGAACAAACAGGATTCAGATCGTTTTTCATACTTATTTATGCGCCATTTGACAACTAGCATTCTACCATTTCATACCCTATCCATCCCTTCAAAATCTAATCTATGAAATAGTTTAAACCAACTCCATGGCCCAAATCTTTTCCATGCAAAGAAAAGAAAAATTCCGGCAGCTACCATAAACTGAAACACCATTCCATCGATATTGGGATGGTCAAGAGAAAACAACGCCGGAGTCTTTATCGCCGAACCAGAGTAAGTAACAAAGGTCGCTCCATACATATTGGTCGCAGCATGTATGCCCAATGCCAACTCCAATCCATCGTCGAGAATCGTCAACACGGCGAGAAATAGCCCCACCGAAAAATAATAGCTCATCATCGTAACTTTACCAAATTTCTCAACTTCGGGATTCATCCCGTGCAAGAGTGCAAAAATCAACGAAGTCCCAATCGCTGCCACCCATGGGTATCGACTCATGTATCCGAAGAGCTGCATCAGATAGCCCCGAGTAAAAAATTCCTCAGTAGAGGTCTGTATCGGCAATAGCAATACCACGATCAATAACAGAAGGATAAAAGCTCCGGGATCAAGTTGGAAGGTGTAATCTTCGGGATGTTGGTAATAAAACAACACTTCACTCAGGAGCGTCATCCCCATCCACACATAAAAAGCGAAGAATATACGCTCCCATCTTATCTTATTTCCACCATTGATGAGGGTCTGGAAACGGCGCTTATGAAAGTACCTCATACCAACCCAAAGCCCGATTAAAGCCCCGATGAAGGTAAAGAGTATAAGTACCAAAGTCAGGTTTTGATCCATACCCACCAAGGAAAAATCCATCGTATCTTGGAGTCGGGTAAGGGTCTCCATCCCATGACCATTCTGCATAGCATAATATCCTGCAACTATAGAAATAGGCAGCTGTCCCAAAATATATCCAATGACCACGAGCAATATCGTTCCGACAAAAGCCAAGACCGAACGATTGCCTTTTAGGATTTGTAAAAAGAACATACGATCCAATTCAGTTTTTCTCAACAATGCCTCTTTTCACAAAGGACACCAATAGGACCCAAAGGTAATATAGTTTACCAAATCAGGAGGGTAGATTATAATTATCAGGGGGGACTTTAACATTGGAATTCTTTACCAATAGTCCGATGGATGATTTGAGATTTGTCTATCTTGCACCTTCTTAGAAAAACAGCAACTGAAATCATGGCCTTTACATTCCAAGACATTATCGGAAATGACTCGTTGAAAGAGGAGTTGGCAAAGCTCATTCGACAAGGGCAAATGCCACATACATCGATGATGCACGGCAAAGAGGGATCTGCCAAGTTGCGCATTGCCCTAGCAGCAGCTCGTATGTTGCTCTGTCAAAACCCGGGAGAGGAGGACAGTTGTGGAATATGTTCTTCCTGTAAACAGACGGAGCAGTTAGCGCATCCCGACCTACATTTTTGTTTTCCACTTATCGGAAGTGAAGTGACCAGCGATGATTATGTAGCTCGTTGGCGAACTGTCATCACAGCCCAACCAGACATCTCCCTTTACGACTGGTTAGAGCAGGGGGAGTTCTCTACCACGAGCAAAAATCTCAAAGGCAATATCAGCACCAAAAACATCCGCAATGCCGTCCAAAAACTGGTATTAAAGAGTTATGAAGGGGGCGCTAAGGTACTCCTTTTATGGATGCCCGAATTGATGGGCAACGAAGGAAACCGAGTGCTCAAAATTTTTGAGGAACCCCCATCAAATACGTTTATCATCATGGTAAGTGAACGATTAGAGGCTATTCTACCTACGATATTGTCACGGACACAGCGTTTTCGAGTCGATAAGTATTCTACAGATGAAGTCATAGCTATTCTAACCGATAAGGGAATTGAGATAGAACGCGCCAAAGAAATAGCTCTAATGACAGATGGCAATCTCAATGAAGCATTCAAATTATCGGAGGGAAAAGAAGAAGAAGAAGGGATATGGAATTTTCAACATTGGTCTGCTATCATTCGCAAGAATGACGCACAGGCATTGTATAAAATGGCAGACCAATTTATCCGGCTCAATCTCGAACAACGCAAATATTTTTTTAAGCATTGTGCTATTACTATAGATTTGGCAATAAAACTAAAGATTTCTACTTCAGAAACTTTAGCAATAAGACCTGTAGAAACAGAATTTATTCGCAATTTTGCAAATGCGTTTGAAGTAGGGCAGATGTACGCACTGATTTCAGTGTTGGACAAAGCCATTTTTTATGTTGAGCGCAATGCCAATGCGAAGATTTTATTCATAGCATTGTCCTATTTGATGGAAAAACATTTGAAAACATCCGCGGTACAAACTGCGTAAAGAATATAATAAGATGGCATGTGGTTCATGTAGTAAAGGCGGAAGTACTTCCGCGGCAGGTTGTGGCAAAAACGGAAGCTGCCTAAATGGGGGATGCAATAGACTCAATGCCATGGATTGGCTTTGTGTGATGGACATCCCCGATCCAGCGCCTTGTCCCTATCACGAAGTGAGTTTTAAAAATGGTGCTACCAAGGGATTCTTTATTAACTCTGACAATATCGAAGTGCATTCGGGGAATTGGGTAGTTGTGGATACCGGCAATGGAAAAGACGTTGGTGTCATTAATCTCTCCGGAGAAATCGCTAAACTCCAAATGCGCAAAAAACGGGTAAAAGAAAGTCATGTCACCCACAAAATTGTCCGTATTGCTTCGAAAAAAGACATTGAAAAAATGTTTGAAGCCCGGGAAATAGAAAAACAATCCCTTGTCAAAGCCCGTGCGATCGTTCGAAATTATGGATTGGATATGAAATTGGGAGACATCCAATTTCAAGCAGATATGCGCAAGGCCACTTTTTACTATACTGCTGATGGCAGAGTAGATTTTAGAGAATTAGTTCGCGCCTTCGCCCGAGAATTCAAAGTAAAAGTAGAAATGCGTCAAATCGGGGCGAGACAGGAATCCGGCAGAATAGGCGGTATAGGTAGTTGTGGAAGGGAGCTTTGCTGTTCTACTTGGTTGACCGAGTTTAAAAGTGTTACTACTACCGCTGCTCGCTACCAAAACCTGGCTATCAACCAATCAAAATTATCCGGCCAGTGCGGAAGGCTCAAATGCTGTCTAAACTACGAGTTGGAGACCTATATGGAAGCTCTTCTTGATTTTCCAAAAAATGTAGATAAACTCAAACTAAAGAACGGTTTTGCTACCCTCATCAAAATGGATATCTTCAAAGGTCTAATGTTCTATGGCAAGGTTATCAACGGAGTCCGAGGGATGGTCGTCCCTGTCGATAAAGAAGAGGTCAAACGCATAAAAGAACTCAATAAAAAAGGAGTGTTTCCGGAAGATCTCAAAGCCTTTGTCCCGATTAAAAACGAAGCTTCAGGTGAAATTGAAATAGAATTTGAGTCTGATGACCTCACCGGAGTAATCGACTTACCGGATGAAAAAAGGAGAAGAAAAAAAAGAAGAAGAAAACGCCCAAACAAAAATGCAGAAGGCACTCACAAAAAGACTTCTTCTAAGTCCAAGTCCAAATCGGCTACAACAGACGATAAAACATCGGATTCGAATCCAAATAAAAGAAGGAGATCAAGAAATAAACGCAACAACAATAAAAAGGGTACAGCCAAAAATAGAGATGGAGGTAAACCTAATAATAATAGACAAAACCATCGGAAGAATAATGACAATTCTAATCCTTCCAGTCCACCTGATAACAAACAATAAAACATATCTTAATGAGTACTAATAATGCTTTCTCCCAACGACACCTCGGTTCTAGTCAAAACGAGGTAGAGGAAATGCTGCATATTGCCGGAGTCTCTGACATAATTGAATTAGTCGATAAAATAGTACCTTCTGATATACGGCTCAAAGACTTGCCTGAACTAATGCCGGCAATGGATGAAAAGACGTACCTCAAACATATACGTTCTCTTGCCCAAAAAAACAAAGTATTTCGCTCATATATCGGTCAAGGGTATTACGGAACCTTTATGCCTCCGGTCATTCAGAGGAATATGCTTGAAAACCCGGGATGGTACACCCAATACACCCCTTATCAAGCCGAGATATCCCAAGGGAGATTAGAAGCTCTATTGGCTTTCCAAACTGTGATTTCCGAACTCACGGGGATGGAACTTGCCAATGCCTCGCTTTTGGATGAAGCGACGGCTGCAGCTGAGGCTGTTATGATGGCTCACCGCATTATCTCCAAAAAATATAGAAAAGAAAATAGAAATCGCGTTCTCATCGATAGTGGAGTCTTTGACCAAACAGCAGACGTCATCGAGACGAGGTCAAATGCACTAAGTATCGACACTTTAGTAAAATCTATTTCTTCCAAAGATATAGACAGCGGTGTATTTGCCATCGTACTTCAATATCCTGCCCAAAACGGCACCATTTCATACTATAAAGAAATCGTAGAAAAGGCGAAAGAAATAGGGACACTCGTGATCGTCGCTGCTGATATCCTGTCCCTCACCTTGCTCACCCCGCCTGGTGAATGGGGAGCTGATATCGTAATAGGTTCTACCCAAAGGCTGGGCATCCCCATGATGTATGGTGGTCCGCATGCCGGTTATTTTGCCACCAAAGAAGCCTATAAAAGACAAGTTCCGGGCAGGATTATCGGGGTTTCGGTCGATGTTCATGGCAACAAGGCACTTCGCATGGCACTTCAAACCAGAGAACAGCACATCCGGCGGGAAAAAGCAACTTCTAATATCTGTACTGCTCAGGCCCTTCTCGCCTCCATGGCCGGAATGTATGCCGTATATCACGGTCCCGAAGGACTAACCAATATCGGAAGAACTATTCATCATTTGGCCGCACATCTGCGTAGCTCCCTTTTGAACAAAGGCATTCAAATTCTAAATCCAAATGGTTTTTTTGATACTCTTACACTTAAAGTAGAAGATGTAAATGCTGTTAAAACAAGGGCTGAAGAGCAAAAAATGAATTTCTTTTATCGAGACGGTGAAGTGAGTATCAGCTTAGATGAAACAACTACACTCGAAGATGTACGAGATATCTGTGAAGTAATCACTGGGGAAGCGCCGTCTTCAGATCCACTGTCTAAAGAGGTGTGCATCCCAAGTGAATTGCGTCGTGTATCCAAGTTTCTTCAGCAAGATATATTCAATAGTTACCACTCTGAGACGGAGATGATGCGCTATCTGAAAAGACTAGAGAACAAAGATCTCTCTTTGGTACATTCTATGATTCCTCTAGGATCGTGTACTATGAAACTCAATGCTGCCACAGAGATGATTCCCGTGACGTGGCCTGAATTTGCAAATATCCACCCTTTCGCCCCCGAAAGCCAAACCCAAGGCTATTTAGAATTGATAGATAGTTTGGCAAATGATCTTTGTGCCTTAACCGGATTTGATGCTTGCTCTTTCCAGCCTAACTCAGGTGCACAAGGAGAATTTAGTGGATTGCTCGCCATCAGAAGATACCATGATGCGAAGGGAGACACACATAGAAAAGTAACAATCATACCTAAAAGTGCGCATGGTACCAATCCTGCCAGCGCAGTTATGGCGGGGATGGAAGTCGTATTGGTAGATTGCGACGAAAAGGGGAACATCATACTAGAAGACCTCCAAGCCAAAGCTGAAGCTAATAGGGATAATCTGGCAGCACTTATGGTCACTTATCCTTCTACCTATGGTGTGTATGAGTCAGGTATTCGCAAAATTTGTAAAATTATTCACGACAATGGTGGACTCGTGTATATGGATGGCGCCAATATGAATGCCCAACTTTGCCTGACCAATCCTGCGACAATTGGAGCTGATGTCTGCCACCTCA
>JALSTN010000254.1 GCA_026983735.1 Saprospiraceae bacterium
GATCTAAATCCTACTACAAGACCTAAGCGCCTTCAATTAGGACAAAAAAATACAATAAAATAAATTATTAATCAACTAACACGTTAAAAACATGAAATCTCACAAAATTATCCTATCCCTTTTACTATTGGGATTGGTTTGGACTTCCTGCACCAACAAAGCAGATGAGAGCAATACCTCACAGGGAGCTTCAAAAACATTGGAAGGAAATATCAACATAGATGGATCTAGTACCGTCTACCCGATTACAGAAGCTGTCGCAGAAGAATATCGAGCGGTACAACCCAAAGTGAGGGTAACCGTAGGGGTATCCGGGACAGGAGGAGGATTTAAAAAATTCTCAAGAGGAGAAACAGATATTTCTGATGCATCCCGCCCCATCAAACAAAAAGAACAAGATGCTTGTGCACAAATAGGGATCAAATACGTACAACTCCCGGTGGCGTATGATGGTCTTAGCGTCTTGGTTCATCCTGAAAATGATTGGGTGGACCACTTCACAGTAGAAGAGCTCAACCGGCTTTGGAGACCTGATGCACAAGGTAAAATCACTAAATGGAACCAAATTCGTCCGGAATGGCCGGACAAGGAGATACATCTGTTTGGCCCGGGCACAGCCTCCGGGACATATGATTATTTTTCGGAAGCCATTTGCGGTAAACATGTAGGTACACGGGGAGACTATACCGCTAGCGAAGATGACAATGTACTCGTACAAGGTATCGCAGGTGATAAATACGCCTTGGGTTTCTTTGGATTAGCCTATTACGAAGAGAACAAAGACAAACTCAAACTCGTAGCTGTGGACAATGGGAATGGACCTGTATTGCCCGACATGCAAACCGTCAGCGGTGGGACTTACAGCCCCCTTTCCAGACCGATATTTATCTATGTAAGCAGCAAATCCGTCTCGAAACCACAAGTGGTCTCCTTCGTCAATTTCTATCTGGAACACGCGGCCAAATTGAGTCAAGAAGTCGGCTATATCCCTCTTCCTGTCGAGGAGTATAAAAAGGATAAAGATACATTTTCCGCCTTTGTAGAAGCGAATACCAAATAGATGAAATCAGCAGAAATTAAGATAGCGCTCATCGCTCATGATGGGAAAAAACCGGAAATGATCTCCTTCGTACTCAAGCACAAAGAGCTGCTTAAACGATGCGCACTCTTTGCTACAGGAACGACGGGGTTACACATACAGGAAGAGGGATTTGAAGTAGAGCGATTGCTCTCGGGTCCCTTGGGAGGAGATGCTCAGATCGGAGCATTAGTGGCGACCAACAAACTCGATGTGATCATCTTCTTTCGGGATCCGCTAGGCAAGCATCCTCATGAGCCGGATGTACAGATGCTCATGCGCCTTTGTGATGTGCACAATATTCCCCTAGCTACAAACCCTAAGGCTGCTAAGTATCTACTCAAAGGTATCTTCCAATGAGCAGGTCTATCCAAAAAAGAGAAAAGGTCATAGAAATGGCATTAAAGGTCAGTGCCCTGATCTCTATACTTACGACAATCGGCATTATTCTCGTTCTGACAGTTCAAACGGTCAGCTTTTTCAAGGAAGTATCTATATTTGATTTTTTTACCGATACCGAATGGACGCCGCTATTTGCACAAAAGCATTTCGGGATACTTCCTCTTATTACCGGGACCTTATTGGTGGCAGTAGTGGCGATAGCATTTGCATTGCCTGTGGGATTATCGATCGCCATTTATCTCAATGAGTACGCTTCTACAAATGCCCGTAAAATCATCAAACCCGCGTTGGAATTATTGGCCGCGGTGCCTACTGTCGTCTATGGATTTTTTGCATTGACGATCGTTACCCCGGCATTGCAAACATTCATCCCGGGGATGGCGAGCTTCAATGCTTTGTCGGCGGGGCTGGTCATGGGCATCATGATTATCCCATTTATTTCTTCCTTGAGTGAAGATGCGCTGCATGCCGTCCCCCATTCTCTGAGAGAAGCCGCTTACGGGATGGGGTCAACCAAATTTCAAACTGCCTTCAAAGTGATCGTTCCCGCCGCTTCTTCCGGTATACTGGTATCGATTATATTGGCTATATCAAGAGCTATTGGGGAGACGATGATCGTCGCCATTGCCGCCGGCCAACAACCCCGCCTTACCTTGAGCCCTCTAGTGCCGATAGAGACGATTACCGCTTACATAGTTCAAGTGAGCCTAGGGGATGTACCGCATGGTTCCTTGGAATACAATACGATTTTTGCTGCGGGAATCACTCTGTTTGCTTTTACCTTTTTATTGAACTACATCAGCTTTAGGCTAAAGAAAAAATACCAAGAAAAATACGAATAATGATCAGCAACAAGACCAAAGACAAATTATTTCAATACTGGGCCTTGAGTTGCACAGTATTGGGATTGGTGCTTCTCAGTATTTTCATCGGCAATATACTCCTCGACGGCTTACACCGTATCGACTGGAATTTTCTCACTGCTCTTCCTTCGAGAAGAGCGGAGAAAGCCGGCATCTACACCGCCATGCTGGGGACCGTTTGGATCTTGGTCCTTACGGCGATGATCGCTTTCCCATTAGGCGTAGCAACCGCTATTTTTTTGGAAGAGTACGGTGGCCAATCCAGACTGAGTAAGCTCTTGGAAATTAACATCTCCAATTTGGCAGGTGTTCCATCCGTCATCTACGGTCTTTTGGGGTTGGAGGTCTTTGCCCGTGCCTTAAAACTCGGACCGAGTTTGCTTACGGGAAGCATTACTCTTTCCCTCTTAGTCCTACCCATCGTGATCGTGTCAACCAGAGAAGCCATCAAAGCCGTTCCCGGTTCATTGAGAGAGGCCTCTTACGCATTGGGAGCTACCCAATGGCAGACCATTTGGAACCAGGTTCTGCCCGCATCCTATGGGGGCATCTTGACCGGGGTTATTCTGGCCCTCTCCAGAGCGGTGGGCGAGGCCGCCCCACTTATCGTTGTAGGGGCCTTGGCCTATGTTCCCTTTGCGCCTACGACGCCAATGGATGAATTTACCGTACTGCCCATACAGATTTTCAACTGGGTTTCCAGACCCCAACACAGCTTCTCTATCAATGCGTCAGCCGCTATAATTATCCTTTTACTCATCACCTTTCTCATGAATGGTATCGCTGTATATATGAGAAATAAATGGCAAAATAAATTAAAAATAAAATCATGAATCCGACATCCATTCTACCCTCCTCCAATGAATTATTACTTCCGCAGAACCGTATCCTTTATTCTACAGAAAAAGAAACGGACGAGAGACCAATGAAGCAAAGCAAGGTCCCGTCCATCAACAGACCCTCTATCCATGCGCCCTTGTCTCCTACAGGAGCGGTCCCGCCAAGGGATAAGGCAAAAAGTAAAAAACCGATCATTGAGACAAACCATGTTTTTGTCAAATACGGCGAGTTCGAAGCGATCCATGATATTAGCCTCGATATATACCAAAATACCGTAACGGCTCTAATCGGTCCAAGTGGTTGTGGTAAATCTACCTTCCTAAGGCTCTTTAACAGAATGAATGATTATATCGAAGGATTTTCAGTGACAGGAGATATCCTCATAGAAGGTAAAAACATTTACCAAGATAAAATTGAAATAGAGCAACTTCGCAAAGAGGTCGGCATGGTCTTTCAAAAACCCAATCCCTTCCCTAAGTCCATATATGAAAATGTCGCATACGGGTTGCGTATTCAAGGCATTAAGGACAAGGCCCGGATTGGTCAAACCGTAGAGCGCACATTGAAAAATGTAGCCCTTTGGGATGAAGTCAAAGACAAACTGCACCAATCTGCACTCGCACTCTCTGGGGGCCAACAACAAAGACTCTGCATCGCAAGAACCCTCGCTGTAGAACCTGCCATCCTACTGATGGATGAACCGACTTCGGCTCTCGATCCCATTGCCACTGCCAAAATCGAGGAACTGCTCTTTGAACTCAAGAAACAATACACCATCGTCATCGTCACGCACAATATGCAGCAAGCCGGCAGAATAAGTGACAGAACAGCTTTTTTCTTCATGGGAAAATTAATCGAATACGGTAAAACCAAAAAGATATTCACTCACCCCGAACATCCTCAGACCGAGAGTTACATCACCGGAAGATTCGGATAAAACAACAGAATATGACGCATTTAGATAAAGAACTCGTACTGATCAAAAAGGGTACGCTTGACATGATGGAACAAGTGACCGCCCAATTGGAAAAGGCAAGGATAGCTTTCCTGGAGCAAGATTCGGATCTCGCAGAAGAGGTAATCCATACGGAAAAACGAATCAATAGCCTAGAGCTAAGCCTCGATCGAGATTGTGAAAATATTCTCGCGCTTTACAATCCGGTTGCCATCGATCTGAGATTTGTCCTTTCGGTACTCAAGATTATTTCCGATCTGGAACGCATAGGAGATCTCGCTGAAGGCATCGCTAGCTATGCCCTGGAGATAAAACAAATGCCCTCCAAAGATATTCTAAAAGAACTGCGTCTTGAAGAAATGTTTGACATCGCACAAGTGATGATGCAGGATATTGTTCAGGCCTTTGATGAAAATGATACCCGACTCGCCAGGAAAACCTTCAAAAAGGATAAGAAAATAAATCAGATAAACACGAATTCCTCTTCAAGTATCTCAAAAATGGTGCAAACTCACCCTCAGCTCGTCCAAGCAGCCTTATTTATGTTCTCTACCATCCGAAAAATAGAACGAATAGGAGATCATATAAAAAATATATCTGAAGAAATCATTTTTTATCTGGAAGCTAAAGTCCTTCGCCACAAAAAAAAGAAGTCCAAGAAGCAAGCCTAAAGCCGCATCTAACGCATTAACGAAAGGGGCATATGCTTGTCATAATCCCCGATAATTACCGGTGTTTGCATATTGCCGGTGTACTTTCTCACACCCCATCTTACAAACCGATACAACTCATTGATCGTAACCAGTTTGTCTTGATCTGTATCCGCCTCTCCTTTCAATCCTCGAATGAGAAAATGTGTAAAAACGCCTTGCCGCAACCCCTTATCTTCAAGGGAATACTCCTCTCCCTTCGAAGAGAGAAGAAATGCCAACCCCTTCCGCGTGTCCTCCAATTGGTGGTAATACCTATGGAGATCCGTCTGTATATCCACCGCCTTCATCGCAGTCATACTCCCGGAATAACAAGCATCCGCATAACAGACTTTGTATTTGGCTTTGCTTCTGTCGAAAACTGAGAAAATTTCTTCATGTGAGATGGAGTTGTGATAACCATCGTAATCGATAGGAATAAATGCCCCTTTCAACCCATGCCCCGAATAATACAGCAGTACCATATCATTCTCATCCGCCTGCAAAAAAGTCTCTTGAAGCGTATTCAATATATTGGCTCTCGTTGCGTCTTCATCGATAAGAATTTTAATCTGACTTTCCGGGAGGGCCCCTCCTTCCGGGCTTTTGAGAAACGCATAAATCCGATAGGCATCGTCATCACTATAACGTAACACCGGCATATGCGTATAAGCCGACACCCCGATGACCACCGCCCATATTTTTACAGCCCGGTCTCTTTTGGGGCGTATATTGTTTAGGGTATGAAATGTTTCCTTCTTTTGAAGGCTTTGAACCGGGCGACCTCTTTGCCAAATAGCCCCGGCGATCTTACCCGAAGCATAATACATCACTCCTTCTCCTTGCGGTGCATTGAGTTTCCACCCACCGGTGTATCTGTCCCCATTGCTATAATAACAAGTACCCTGCCCTGAAGGCCGACCCTTAATAAAATGTCCCACCCATTTAGATCCATCTTTATAAATGTACTGCCCCACTTCATTATCACAATATGTCTTATTGCAATCCTTAACAGTAGAAGCCTCACTCAACACAGAGCGATGCTCATTTGTAGCATCCGTTTTCGTCTCCGACAGTTCATCTCTTGATGAAGGAGCATTGGGTTTCTCCTTCCCTTGCCCCGATGGGCGATCGTGTACCCATGGCCCCTCATACCGACGACCGTCAGCATAATCTATCCTGCCCTGCCCCTGTTTCTCCCCGTTCTCAAACTGACCGAAATATACATCCCCCGATGAATGGATAAGTTTTCCGCGTCCATGAGGTTTTCCACTCCTCCATTGACCTAAATACTTGCCACCACCGGCGAAGTACATTATACCTCTACCTTCAGGATGTCCTTGTATGAAATGGCCGACATACTTGTCCCCATTTTCATACACAAAAGTACCTTGTCCATTCTGACAATTGCCCTGGATACACCCGGCAGACAAAATAAATGAATAACACAACAAAATGACAACAAAGAGAAAACCACGCATTTCTGATAATTTTGGTAAAGTTAGGCTTTAACCATAGGATTCAAACAATTTTACACATTACATAATTATTTAATATATTACAAACACCTTGCCAAAAGGCCGGCGGGCGTGGTGCTTATTGAACTACTAAGCGCGAACATTTATTGTATCTTTAAGTTTAGATATTTTGAAGTTAAGTAAAATATAGTACTCCGTCTTAGTCGTTAAAAGGACACAAGTAATTCTAACATATTCTAACAAAATTATTCAAACATGAACATGAAATTTTCCTATTTGAGCCTAGTACTCACCTTACTCCTGATGTCCATAACCGGGCTTCAAGCACAGCAGTATTTCGGTGAAAAGATTGATGATCAGGGGATCACCCCCATCAAACAAGTCATCCAACAGTTAACACCTGACAAGGAAATTCCCACAAAGATTAAAGGTACCATCACCGGTGTATGCCAAATGAAGGGATGTTGGATGCGCATCAAAGATGAAAGCGACAACGAGCTCTTCATTAGATTCAAAGATTACGGGTTCTTTGTACCTAAAGATGCCGCGGGAAAAACTGCTATTTTAAGAGGAAAAGCATTTATTCATACGACTTCCGTAGATGAGCTAAAACATTATGCAGAAGACGCCGGTAAATCCGCAGAAGAAATTGCCAAAATTACTGAGCCCGAACAAGAATACCGTTTTTTAGCCGATGGAGTCATCATTTATGATTAGTACTTTGAGATAACCCAATATTGAGAAAAGAGAAGTTGCCCGATATCAGCTTCTCTTTTTTTTATTCCTGCCCCACCTACGGCCGAGTTCCATTAACGGAATTCCCAGTTACGGATATTATTTGTTTGCCTGGGCTTTTTTCAGTCTATTCTCTAAAATGATATTTTTCCTCGAAATATTGTAGTGACTCCATCGTGTATCAGTCCACTAAAAATAAACGTAAATACTAAAGCGATTTCAACCGGAAATATTCTCTTTAGAGGCTTGAATATATATTTCCCCAAATAATACCCGAAAATTGGGTTTCAATAATTCCAAAATGCTGAAAAATTTTTGGCTCCTAATGAACGATAAAGGTTATTTCTCAAAGAAATTGAACTTCCGATTGACACACCATTTCTTTTCTTGATATATTCAGTTAAAGTCATTTAAATCAGAGTTTTTCCACTTGGGTCTAAATCAAAGGAATGTATGCTCCCTCCTTAAAAGACCTGTATATCTACACATCAGCAAAGGAAATATACATTTCAGTTGGACGTATCGAAGCACTTCATTTTACAGTTTACGGCTATATTTGATGATAGCTATATTTATAATATCTTTAAAAATTTCTAATAAATAGGAAATATATGTAATACAATTTTCCTGCAAATATGTACTGCGTCGGTCTCACATTCCAAATATCAGTATAAACCGGCCGACAAATATAGAATACATCTACTTAAGGGACGAAAAAATTTAACATCTATTCGTATATAATGGGATGTACCTGTTTCTGCAATGCGCCCGCGATGGCTTTTGTCAACCTATTTAGCTGTCCGAGTTGGATTAAAGAAAAACATTAATAGAGAAAGGTCAGCATGCAATACAGCCAACATGCCGTTTAGCCATTGTTATGCGTTTGGTCTTCTTCTGCGAATACCTCATAATGTATCACTTTCTCCTCAAAGTCGAGTAAAAATCTTTTATCTTCAGTATAGTATTTTGCTTTTTCAAAATCTTCTTCAGCAAAATTTTTAATTACTTCAATATTTTCCCAAAATGTGATTAATGTGAAATGTCCAATATTTCCATCCTTTCTCCTTAAGAATGTAAATTTTACAAAACCATCTGTATTCCGATAATCTGGAATTGCTTTTGATTTCATAAATTCTGTGTATTCTTCAAAATCCTTAATCTTTGTTCTTCCGTGCCAAATTCTTGCAATCATATTTATTCCTTTAATGTTCGTTTCCTTTATAAATCCACATTGGTTCAGTGTTTCCTGCTTTCTGAAATCCTGCTTTTCGATAGAATTCAAT
>JALSTN010000255.1 GCA_026983735.1 Saprospiraceae bacterium
TCTTCCATTCTACCAATCTCCGCGGTCGTTTTCTCCTTCGAATAAAGGAGATGAGCCGTTGGATAAATCCGATAAGTCTGAGTCCCTCAAGGGCCTGAGCTCCCTCCATGATGTCCAGGGGAAGTACTTCGCGCTCACTGTCTGCTATCGCGAATGGAATATTTGTTTTCATTGCATATCCCAGGATCAACCGCTCAAGTCCATGGTTCCAACTCACGATGTCTGTCTCCAGTTCAGGGTCTCCCGCAATTCCAAATCGAATGTTGGCCCTTTGAATTAGTCTACGCACCGCATCCAAATCCTTAATTTCGGTAGCAGCACGAATAAAATCCGATTCCAAAAGCTGGAATATGCCTTCAGATGTAAAGTCTTCTTCTCTCAATTGCAGGAGTGCCTTAAGGACGCCAATCGGGTTGTCCAATCCATTATAACTTCTATCCGTTATCGTGAAAGGAATGCGCCGTTCTTTTTTGATATTGTTGAAGACGGCTTGTATAAATGGGGCGTAAGTATCTATATTTGGGACAAGTACGATCATTTCATGCGGCTTATAACCATGAAGCTCCATTTGTCTCAGCAGGTAGTCATACAAGCCTTCAATCTCTCGATAAGGTGTATAATGTGCTGCTATATTTATGCTGTCATCTTGAAGGGTGGAGGAGGGGATGAGAGAATTAGGGTTTGGTATGAAATTGTTGAACAAGTCCATCTGAATGGTCTCCAGTAGTGAATGTGAACGACCGGAGGATGGGAGGGTAGGTGGCACAGATACCATCTGAACCTCATCAGCAAGCTCACCGAAGAATACGGCCATGAGCTCTTTGGCAGTGCGCCCCCAATTCATCAAAAGTGGGTTGCCTTTATAAAGGTATTGGCTAGCCGGGTCGATATGGTAGATGCGTTTTATCCAATAGGCTGATTTCTCTGAAATATCATGATACCAATACGTCTCCGGAGCCGGGTTGATAAAATAAAAAGAAACCTGTGTAATGGTCGAAATTTTGCGAAGAAACAATTGTAGGTGAAAACGGGTAAAGGTGGACAGCCCAAAGAAACTAATCCTGGGATACGTACGTCGAATTTGTGCTTGTATTTTTGGGTCATTGAGGCGCTTCTCCAATTCCATGCTCAAGGTCGTTTTGTCCATGTCTTTAGAGTGTCGCTTTAGGATCTGTTTGGATCGGGACCATAAGGTTTTTTGCCAGTCATTTTGAAGGATAAATTCGGGATCTTTAGTCTTGAGATCTGGTGTTTTATCAGCGTTCCAAGCCGAGATGAATTCCGGTCGATAAACCGTGTACTGATCGAATAAATCAGCAGTAGTAGTCGCGAGCATCATCCTCTTTAGAGCATCGTCCCGATAGTATTGGTAGACGGAGGGGTACTTGGTCTGAAAATCGGGTTCGTCGAGAATATCAAAGAGCACCCATCTCAATTGCGGCGGGGTGATCATCTCCTCGGTTGTCAGCCCGGCTAAGTGAAAAAAAGACTTGAGCAAATGATCCGGGCTGTAGTAGTTCATCTGTGCCGATATGCCATTGTTCTCCGCTATTTTTATGGATAACCATCGCCGCATTCCCTCTGTCTGGACCACGAGTTGTTCACTCCCAAATGGTCCGAGAGGTGCTGTTTTAATTTGCTGGGACAGCACTTTTGCCAGTTGGTTAAGGTCATTGGAGAGATAGAGTGTAACAGGCATATTTATAGGGATTTGGGAGAATTTGTATTGGAAGATTGTATTCTTGGGATGATGCCGGACATCCTCCGGGTAGGATTTTGTACGGACTTGATGAGTACCTCCTTATCTGAGATGAGCAATACTTCGTTTTTTGCTCTTGTTACCGCGGTATAGAGCAATTCTCTCGTCAGTATTCTATGAGCTCTTGTGGGTAAGCACACGGCAATTGAATCGTATTCGGAACCTTGGCTTTTGTGGATGGTCATGGCAAAAGCAGTTCTAAATCCCGTGAGAATGGATGGGGGAAACGCCCTCAGTGTACCTTCTTCTCCTTCAAACCATGCCATTAATGCTCCACTCTCGGGATCGGTGCGGATAAGTCCCTCATCTCCATTGAATAGTTGTAAGTTGTAATCATTGGAGGTGATTTGGATGGGTTGGTTGTGATAATAAGGTTTTGTCGAACCTAGATATCCTTGATTTTGGAGGAAGTCCTGAATAAGTGTGTTCAGAGAATGGGTGCCCATGGGGCCTTCGTGGGTGGCGCATAGTGTTCTTGCTTCTCCCAATTTGGTTAAGGCTGTAGCGATGTCCTTTTCTTGGGCATAAGCTGTATAGCGCTGTAGAAAGATAGTCCATCGATCGTTTTCTAAGGAAGGGACGATATGAAGATTGCCTGTATTGTTAACGTCAGATTCGTAAGGAGCGATCAGACGATCCGGGTCTGTACATCCGGATAAAAGGAGTTGGCTAAACTGCCCGATTCCTTTTGTCTGATCGAATCGGTGACTGAAGTGTAATTGGAGGATATGCCCTGTTAAGAAATTGGTTGCATTAGGGATAGACGGAATAGGCCATTGGTCGATCCCCGAAATAAATTCCCCGTAAAAGGACTTGTCGTTTTGATCGGGCAAGGCAAAAGGTCCTGCTGATGTACATAAATCCCCAAATATAGATCCCGCTTCTACAGAAGAGAGCTGATGGCGATCTCCAAGGAGGACGATTTGAGCCTCATCAGAAGTCGCGGCTAACAATCTAGCCATAAGAGCAGCATCCATCATGGATGCTTCATCTACGACAATGAGATCAAAGGGCAGGGGGGTGATGGTATCGTATCTAAACTTCCCCTCTATCGGATTATATCCGAGCAATCGATGAAGTGTTGAAGCTTCTATTTGCTCTATCTTTTGTCGGATTACATCGTCGAGCTGAAGGCGTTGGGAGGCTTTTATGAGGGCTTCATTCATTCGCGCTGCAGCTTTGCCCGTCGGTGCGGCAGCAGCTATTTTTATTGGTGGATGCAGTAGCAATTTGGTTGCTAGAATTCGAGCTACTGAGGTCGTTTTCCCGGTGCCCGGGCCTCCTGTGATAATCGTAAATCGGTACTTTAGAGCGTGAAGTACAGCCATCGTTTGCCAATCGACGTTCAAGGGAAAGGGCAACTGTGAGTCAGGGGCCGTGGCTGTCGTTAGAATGAAGTCTGAGATCTCCCTTAAATTGAGGTCCAATGTGGAGGATAATAAACGTTCAATCTTGTGTAAAATCGTACTTTCATAATGCCAATAACGCTGTAGATACAATCGATCTCCATCCAATATAAATGGTTTTGCCTCGTCATCGCAACTCCCCACCCACGGTGAATCAGAAAGATGGTTGATTAGAGAGAGGGAAGCTTCTTGTAGTGCTTCATCCTCTTCGTAGATGCAGATGTGTCCTTCTTCCAATCTGCGGGAAACGACTTCTGCCGCCTTTCTAACGGAAGGGTCTTTGAAGTAATGACTGAATATCTTGTGTACGTCCATAGGTTCTGTGACAAATTACGGCTAAGTCAAGTCTCAAAGATAAGCGTTTTAACCCAAATCACACCTAAGAATATCGGGATAAAACGAATCGAAGTAGCAGTACTGAACAGCGGGTAGAAGACTGTATTTCCAAGATGAATTTGTCTGCTGGCAGGATACTTAAGGGGCAAAGTGCCTCTCTTTCTCCTACGGTCCAATACACCATCACTCTAAAATGCTCTTGAATGTAGGAAAGTCGCCAGACGACAACAAGATTTAAAGTATCTTTGGCGTTAATTGAGATATGAAAGTGTTTAGAAGTATTCTGCTGTTATTTTTGGTTTTGTTTTCTGTACGGAGCTTTGCCATAGAAAGCCCGGAGGGCGCTATCACACCGACCGTAAGGACGATTTACAGTCATATCTTGGATTTGGAACTGGAGAAGGCCCAGCGACAGATCAACCTGTTAAAAGTGCAGACCCCGGACAACCCAATGGTGTATTTGCTCGAGAATTACATTGATTTTCTAACCCTTTTTATCGGAGAGGATACAAGAGATTATGACCGATTATTGCCCAATAAAGACAGAAGAATCAGAGCGATTAGAATGACGTCTAAAAACTCAGCCTATTATCGGTTTACCGAGGCGCATATACGACTCCAGTGGGCATTGGTTATGATTAAAATGGAGCATCGTGTCAAAGCATTTAAGGAAATATCGGACGCCTATTTTTTATTAAAGAAAAACAGGGAAGATTTTCCGGAGTTTTTACCTAATAAAATGACCTATGGTTTCATCCGCGCTATTTTAGGTGCTATGCCTAAGGATGTTCGTTGGTGGGTTAGCTGGATAGGTATAGAAGGCAATATCAACCGAGGACTTGAAGAGGTAAAGTCTATCGTAAAGGCCAGTGGTGAAGAACGGATGTTTTTACCGGAAGCGATGGGAATGCTTTCCTTTATATATATTAATTTTAAGAACGCTCCCTCTCAGGCTTACAACTATATTCACTCTCCTGAATTTGCTAGAGTGGATGGTAGGTTAGCTGAATTTGCCAGAGCTCATGTATTTATCAAGCGACATGATGCATCCGGGGCATTGGTTATCTTAAACAGTATTTCGAAATCCGGAACCGATTTGAGTTTTCCCTATTTGGATTTTATGAAGGGGATGGCTTATATGCAGTCTCTAAATCCCAAAGCTGAAAAGCATTTCAACCATTTCATACAGACCTTTAAAGGCCGGCATTATCTCAAAGAGGCGTATCAAAAACTTGCTTGGTGTGATGTTTTGTTTCATCAAGGCAAACAGTATGATCGATATATGGCAGATTGTCAGCGGGTAGGTGTGGCCGTAACGGATGCGGATAAGGCCGCCTTGGAAGAGGCAAAATCTAAAGTGAAACCCAATAAATATTTGCTGCAAGCGCGTGTCCTGTTAGACGGCGGGTATTACGATCAATCTTTAGATATATTAGAACAAATCACAGCACTGTTTCAGGTATTTCCTCATAGAACTATGGTAGTCAATTACCTGAAAGCACGCAATTACGAACAGAAACAGAATTGGTTTCACGCCATACGGTTCTATAAGGAAGTGGTTAAAGCTGTAGCATATGATACGGATTATCGCTTGTGCAATGCAGCGTATCACTTGGGCGTGATTTATGCGAGATTGGGCAATGTAAAATTAGCCAAGTATTATTATCACATGGCACTTGGACGCTCTCCTGATCGCTACGAATTATCCATTCATTCCAAAGCTACTGCCGGTCTAAACCTCCTGGAATCCAAAAGCTGAAGGGGTTTCAATTTAGTTGATTTTATTACTTGTCCAATACTTGAGTGAATCCGCTAGCACTTTGCCGTTGTACTTAAAGGCGCCAAGCTGATGTTTGACGACATTCCCTTCTTTGTCTATCACAAAAGTCTCGGGATAGTAAACGACTCCTAAAAGTGAGAATTTCATGGAAGATAAAAAGGTGAATCCATAGTCATTGGTCTCTTTGAATATTCGTACTTTGTCCATATCCTCATCTGAAGGAGACAGAAATACAAAGTCAGGGCCTAATTGTTTTCTCGCCTCTTCGAGTATTGGCATTTCTTTCATACAAGGCGAACACCATGTTTTCCAAAAATTGAGCACGACATTTTTACCTTTGTAATCCTCCATAGTGACAATTTTACCATCCAAAGTCTTGAATGTCCAATGAGCGACATTCGCTTCTTTGTTTAAGAATTTTTCCTTGACCACATAAAGTAAGGAGCCTACTGCAAGAGCTCCGACAAATAATAGATATTTCCAATTCATTTGAATCGATGATTATTTAGGCATGTTAAATAATATTTTTCCGGTCATGCCGGAAGGAATAGGCAAACCCATAAGATGTAATATACTTGGAGCTAGGTCGTACAAGTAACCGCTTTTATGAGTACACAGTCCCCCTTCCTCAACCCAAATGCAAGGTACGGGATTCAGTGAATGTGCTGTGTTGGGCGTACCGTCATCATTGATCATGTAGTCGGCATTGCCATGATCAGCTGTAATGATGATGGCATACCCCTTCTCTTTAGCTAGCGGTAGGATGTGTTGAAGACACTGATCTACCGTTTCGGCCGCTTTAACGGCTGCTTCGAAGACTCCGGTGTGCCCCACCATATCCGTATTGGCGAAGTTCAAACAAATAAAGTCAGGAGACGTATCGATGATTTCAGATATTACTGCATCAGTGACTTGGGGTGCACTCATCTCAGGTTGCAAATCGTATGTGGCTACTTTTGGGGAGGGAATCATGATGCGATGCTCCCCTTCGAATACTTGCTCTCTTCCTCCTGAAAAGAAGAAAGTGACGTGTGGATATTTTTCTGTTTCTGCGATTCGCAGTTGGGTTCCTCCCTCTTCTGATATCACTTGACCCAACGTATGATCCAAATTATCCTTAGGGAAAATAACGGGAATCCCTTTAAAGGATGCATCATATAAAGTAAAGGTAGCAAGGCGAATCGGCAAGGTGTGCATGTCATATTCCGGCAGGTCTTTTTGTGTCAAAACCGTGGTTAATTCCCTAGGGCGATCTGTCCGGAAATTAAAAAAAATAGCTTCATCTCCGGCTTGTAAGCAGCCTATTGGTAATCCTTTAGAATCCGACAAGACAATAGGGTGAATAAATTCATCTGTCTCACCTCGTTCATAAGCCTCTCGGATAGCTTGAAGAGGGTCAGAGGCTTCTCTCCCATGACCCAACACGATAGCATCATAAGCTTCTTTAATACGCTCCCAGCGCTTGTCTCGATCCATGGCGTAATATCGCCCGCTCAAAGTGGCAATCCGTATGTGCTTGCGATGACCAATATGGTCTAAGAGTTGAGTGATATAATTTATCCCACTTTTGGGATCTGTATCTCTTCCATCGAGAAAAGCATGAATATATATCCGCCGAACACCTCTCCGATCTAAGATGTCAATCAGAGCCATCAAATGGGCAATATGGCTGTGAACGCCACCATCTGATACTAACCCAAGAAGATGAATCGGTTTATTCTCTCTCGTCGAATAAGCTATCCAGTCTTGAAGCACTGGATTGTGTTCCAAGGTATGATTCTCAATGGCTTTATTGATTTTGACTAGGTCTTGGTAAACGATTCTTCCCGCTCCGATATGCATATGTCCCACCTCCGAATTGCCCATTTGACCATCGGGCAACCCCACACTCTCACCATAAGTTGTCAATGTACAATGTGGGTATTTCTTCCAAAGTTGATCGAAAAAGGGCGTGTTTGCTTGCGCGATAGCAGAGCGTTCGGGGTACGGTCCTATTCCCCAACCGTCCATTATGATCAACATCGCCTTTTTCATAAACTCGATTTTATTAATAGTTTTGTCAATAAAGGTAGTCATGTTTTCTGAGCCGATTCACCACTACCGCTTATACAAAAGATATTCAGTGACGTCTGTCTGTAAGCAGTTGCGCTCCTTGTTGAAGAGTGAATTGTGTGATTCTTAGAATCATATATGATTTGGATTTCATCGACTTGTTTTCCACGTTAGGATTATGCGATAAAAACCCATTTGAATGCGTATTGTTCGGTATGAAATGGTGGGATGACAACGATGGATATAATCCCGTGAATTAAATCTTCATTGCTAGTTCAATTTTGAGATTTTAAGTGTATCTTTGAACTTACAATAGAATCTTTTTTCATGGATGATACGCGCCCTTCGATTTTGCCACATCCTTCCGAAAAATGGAGGTATTTATTGTTTATTGCCGGTCCTGTTTTCGGCCTATACTTTTTCTTTTTTTCCGGGATAAGCCCGGATCAACCTAGTATTTCAAGGACCTTGGGGGTCGCTTTGTGGATGGCTTTATGGTGGGTGTCAGAGGTTGTCCCATTAGCGATTACCTCTCTCTTGCCGGTGGTCCTTTTTCCACTTTTGGGTATCATGAACGGTAAGGCAGTCTCTTCCACCTACTTTAACCATGTTATTTTTTTATTTATAGGTGGATTTCTTGTGGCATTGGCTATTCAAAAATGGAATTTACATCGTAGGATTGCATTGAATATTCTGAGCTTTACGGGAGTAAGCCCGGGTAGAATGCTCTTTGGTTTTATGTTTGCAACTGCCTTCTTATCCATGTGGATATCCAATACTGCTACAACGATGATGATGGTCCCGATATTGATTTCCATCATCGTTAAGCTCGAAGAGATGAATGGGCGGGAAAAGGTAAAAGAATTTGCAGTAGGTATGCTATTGGCCGTTGCATATAGTGCTTCCATTGGAGGGATCGCAACATTAGTAGGCACCCCGCCCAATTTATCCTTCGCTCGTATTTTTCATATTTATTATCCTGGTGCACCGGAAATCTCCTTTGCCCAATGGTTTATATTCGCTGCCCCGCTTTCCTTATTGGCATTTGGGATATTGTATTTTTACTTGTACTATCTATTTGTTCGTAAAGCTTCCAAATGGAAGAATATCGGACCAGAGACTATTGCTCGTGAAAAAATCGATATGGGGCCTATGTCCTATGAAGAAAAATGGGTGGCAGCTCTGTTTGTCCTACTGGCAATTCTATGGTTTTCTAGAGTGGATATTGATGTTGGGTCCATTCACATCCCCGGATGGTCAGGGCTCTTTCCCTTCCCCCGATATATTAATGACGGAACAGTAGCCATTCTTGTTGCTGCACTTTTGTTTGTTCTTCCCACTAGTAAGAAAGAGGATACTTTTTTAATGGATTGGAAAGCTGCAGAGGATATTCCATGGGAAATAATATTGCTTTTCGGAGGTGGATTTGCATTGGCAAGTGGGTTTAAAGCCTCCGGTTTATCTAGCTGGTTTGGCGAACAGCTTGTTTGGCTAAAAGGGGTTCACCCGATGTTGATTGTTTTATGTATCGTCCTACTAGTTACTTTCTTGACGGAACTGACTTCTAATACCGCGACAGTAGAGACCTTTTTACCGATTCTAGCCGGGCTTGCAGGGAGTATACAGACCAATCCCCTTCTGTTTATGCTCGCAGCTACATTGGCTGGGTCAATGGCTTTTATGTTGCCGGTAGCCACCCCGCCCAATGCTATCGTATTTGGGACAAGAAGGGTCCGAGTTACTCAAATGATGCGGGCAGGTTTGATGCTCAATTTGATTTCTGCCGTCCTTATTACATTGCTTGTATATTTTTATGGGACCTATATATTTCACATTGATCTTACCACAATACCCCAATGGGCAAAGTGAGCATACACCTAACCGTACATATATCATATTGTGAATCGGGTATGAAATGGTTCAGTCCCCTCTTGAATTCAGGGTTGTTTCCCCGAGCAACATCGGTATTTTAGTTGAGTATTTTTTTTAAAAAAAAAGGGCACCTTTTCTATTACTTGTTTTGGGATAGATAATAATGTTCGAAAAAGGGACGAAAGGAAGTAGTACTTTTCTTATGGATGATATTCCTGTAATTCGATTGAGATGCGACATATAAATCGTAATGGATATCTGTGTGGATAAATTCGTTAAGGTCTTTTTGAATATGTCGGTAATACTTCATCGCCTCATCAGCATTTTTGAATTTCCTGATGAGAATAAGGGGAATATCTTTATTGATATCTAGGTTGGCTGAGGTCATTTTTAGATGCAAGTCAGGGTGGTTTTTGCGATTGTACTGAGAGATGTCAATCTTAATTTTACTGATACTATTCCCCTTTAAATCGTGAATGATGACCAAAGCATAATGCATTTTGTCAGGGGTGTATTTATACTCGAATTGCTGTCCTTCAGAAGCTTTTCCATTTTGATCAAATGCTTCTTCATCTCCCTGTAGAAAACGCATGATCTCCTTGGCTCGAATGGTCTCTGGCGCTTCGGGATATTTGGCAATGACATCTTTCAGGCCTTTGATATAAGCTTCTTTGCCGTTGGTTCCTTCTATCATCGCTTCGAGCAAGGCAAATTTCGCATCATACTTATTATTTTTCTTGTCTTTAAGGGTATGGTACGCTTCGATTTGACGTTTTGCTTTGACGTATTCCCCTGCAGAAAACAATGCATAAGTTTGTTTGTAGAAGACTTCTTCTTTATTTTGTTCAGCGAGCCATTTTTTAACAAAATCGGGATCTTCCAATACTTTGGTATAAAGTGAATTGGGATATTTTTGTACTAATGTCAATCTGTAATCTTTCGCTTTCCTATTATCTCCTTCTGAAGATGAACAGAGGTATAGATAATATAAAGCACCTGCTTCATAAGTGGTTTTTGGGAACCTGACAATTAATTCTTCCAATGTTTTTGATGACTTATTACAATTATCCATTTTGTCCTTATAAAGCTTACCCAATGTATAATAAGCGAGCTCAATTTCTTTGCGCACTTCCTCTTTTTGTTTCGCGGAGTTAGGGATGCCGGGAAGATATTTTCTAATTAGATTTCGATCATCAGTACTCGTTAATTCTTTTTCTTCTACCACTTCAGTGGAGTCTGTATTCTCAGAGATGTCTTGTATGAGGTCTTTCTTAGATCTCCTCCAATGATCTTCGAGTTTACGGGTACCCCATTTGCGTTTGAACTCGGTCTTGCCCTTACGTAGTAGTACTGGATTATAAGCAAAAAAACTATTGGGTCTTAGTTGAAAGCCACCGGGACCACGCGGAAGCCCTATTCTTCCCGGCTGAAGATTGCCGGGAAATTGTAATTCGTTGTTTTTCTCCTGCTCTAGATTAGCAGTTTCTTTTGCCGCTTGACTAGCTTTCGCTTTTTCTTCTAATTTCTTAGCCAATGCTAATTGGTCTTTCTCGGATAGTTCGCTTATTCTCAATAAACTATCTTTTTCTTGAATGATAGAAATTTGAGCAGCTATATCTTTGAGGTGATCTCTTTGCTTTTCAATGGACCCTCTTTTTGGGTAATCCTTGTCCATTACACTTAGGGTAGAATCTAAATATAGTTTTGCCTCAAGGTAAGATTCTCTTTCCATATAATAATTCGCTAAGTGTAAATACACCTTTTGTTTGAGGTATTTATCTGCAGTAGAATTCAGCGCATTCCTATAGTACTCTTTAGCCTTGTCCATATTGCCGCGTTTGAGTTCGACAGAAGCCATAGCATCATAGATGTGACCGATAAACTCTTCATTTTTATCATCCTTCATTAACTTTTTTAGACGTCGAATGGTCTTGTCGGCATCCTTGGATTCTTCTCCTGATGTGCATTTAATTTTGTGTAAAAGTGCATGAAATTCCATGTCATAATTTCTGCGCAAATCAATCACATGCTCAAATGCATTAATCGCTTCTCTACATTGTCCGCTTTCCTCTTCCAGTTGACCGAGGATATACCAATACCTTGCTCTATCGTCTTTAGACTTGACCATTGGGATAGTTTCTGCCAGAATTCCCTGTGCTTTGGTCTTCTGGTGTTGTCGGATATATAAATGGGCTTGGGCTATACCAATTTTTGCTTTTTGTTCTTTAGAAAGCGAGGCATCTTCTTTTAATCGTCTTAAGATACTCCTTGCCAAAGTCGGTTTGCCTCTTTCGATATAGGTTCTGGCCAGTAAAATTAATCCGTCCTTATAAGCCGGAGTGTGTTTCCAAATCAAGAAGCCATCCGAAGCCTGAGTTGTATTTTTAGTAGTAGGGGAGTGCGCTTGATTTGTTTTTTTTGATGATTTGCTTTTAGATTTCTTCTTGCGACTTTTTTTACGATGCCTTTTTTTCTTTCTACTTTTTTTCTTCTTAGATTTAGAGGTGGAACGCGATGCCCTGTTCTTTGCTTTGAGTGGATCAAAAGCCTGCATGAAATATTCTAGCGTTTCCTCTGCCGTTTCATAATCTTTCTTTAGCATTTGGATCTCCCCAATCATGACATAGGAATCATCTTGCCAGTGACTGACTTCATGCCCGTTGATATTTTTAATCAACTTGTCGATCGCTTTGTCCAGATCTGCTTTTACAGGACTAATATCGGCTAGTTGCATAGGATAGACCGGGAGAATTTCATTGTAGTTCTCCTTGTAAGAACCCTTTAATTTTTCATAACTAATCTGTAGTAACTCATTGGCATTGAAATAGGCATTGTAATACCCAGTCATGTTTTCATAGGCTTGCCGGGCAGCAGATGGCCCTTGCTTCCCCTTTTTCTTGGATGCACAACTCCCTAGCACAACAAGCACTGCAATAACTCCAAATGCAGGGATTATTGCTTGCCTTACAGCGTTTTTAATTTTATCTGTCCTTTGGTTGTATCTAATCTTCTTTATCATTACGTTTATCCTGATTACTTTCTCTATGATTTATCTTTACAAGAGCAATAAATTAATATAAATTTCATCAACTGCAACAACTCCTTTTTTACTGTTAACCTCCTTTGATATACTGCAACTTTTTGTGTAGAATATTTGGATCTACCGACTTAGTCGAATCCTAATTCAAAGATGCGAATAGTTATATTTTACAATCTTACGACTTTGTGTATTTGTTGAGTAATAAAATTCATGTTCGTTTCATATTATAAAAAAGTGCAATATTACTAATATCTTTGCAAAATAGCATTCGATTTATAACCTTTTGTTTATTATTTCGTTTATTGATTGCATAAATGGAATGAATTTCGAATATGCAAATAGATGCCGGTTGATTTACTTTCGTGAATTAACCCCGTCCGTCCATAATCATGCAATTTAATAATAAGCTGAATTATATGCATTATAATATTTCCGCGCCGATAGCTCTGCTGCGTTCCCAATATACTTAATCATGCATTTGTGTACATTTCTTGATTATTAAAATTCATGTTCATTTCATGACAGATAATTAACTCTATAACAGTTGTTTTTATTATTTTGAAAATCGTATTTAATCTAGAACCTATAAATTTAGGATGAATGGAAGAACACAAAGCGGAGGAACAGTCAACTTGGGCCAAATGGAAAGATAATTATATCTTGACGATCAAGCATGAAGATACTTATGCCGACAAGTATGTGTTTCGTCTCACTTTTCTGAAGGTGCTAGGTGTGTTGGGCGGGGTGTTAATGCTAGTCTCTATTCTTACTGCGTTGTTGATTGCTTTTACTCCGTTGAAAGTGTTCATCCCGGGTTATCAAGATATCGGAGACCAACGTCCATTCCTCGAGCTACAACGGGAGGTGCAGCATCTACAAGAGGAGATTGGAAAAAGAGATATTTATATACAGGCATTCAAAGCGCAGCTGTCGGGACACGCGGAAACGGAAGAAGATGCAATGCAGAAATCTGTACCTGCGCTTTCCGAAAGGGGGTTGGTACCCAAAGTAAAAGAGGATAAGATATTGAGAGATCATGTAGTTCAAAAAAATCGTAAAGCTAATGGATTCAAGGTTCATCTCGCAGCGGATAAAAAGAATACTTCGATAGCGAATATTTATTTTACCCCCCCGGTTAAAGGAAAAGTGAGTGCATCCTATATGCCCGATAAAAATCATTATGGGGTTGACATCATCGCACCGGAGAATGTACCTGTTCTTGCTACTTTGGCGGGGCATGTTATCAGCTCCGATTGGACGATGAATACAGGATATACTATCGCAATACAGCACGACAATAACCTCGTATCTTTTTATAAGCATAACTCATCGCTCCTAAAACATGTCGGGGACAAAGTCCGTATGGGAGAAGCCATTGCAATTATTGGGAATTCCGGAGTTTTGACGAGTGGGCCTCATTTGCATTTTGAACTATGGCACAGAGGCAGGCCTATTGATCCGGAGCATTATATCATTTTTGATTAACTTTGTATCTTTACCTGGAAAATATCCTCTTATGCAGACTAAAAAAATCAATCTAAAACAGGCTTATGATGAACACGGCAGCCCGATTAGTCCTTCATTGCCGGAAGGCATGAAGAATTATCTTATTGACATTGATGGTACCATTAGCAGTGATATCCCTAATGAGGAGCCGTGGCGTATGACGACGGCAGAAGTTTATCCGGATGCATTGGAGATTGTCAATAAGTGGTATGAAGAAGGGCACATAATTACATTTTTTACTTCAAGGACTGAACAACACCGATTTGTGACGGAGTATTGGTTGGATTTACATGGCTTCCAATATCATCATCTTTTGATGGGGAAGCCTAGAGGAGGACACTATCATTGGATAGATAATCATATCGTTAAGGCAACTCGTTTTAAGGGTAAATTTACGGAGCTAGTTAAACGTAGCAAAGTGATAGAAGTGTTTGAAAAGTAATTTACTACGAAGTGTTACTGCACACCTCAAAGATTAGATTGAGGCACTTGCAAGTAGTTCTGTCATGGACAGAATAATGCATTTGAATTAGGTATTTGGTAGTGGAAGCGCTTTTATAATTTAATTAGCTTTCCGGTTATTGCCTCTCCTTTGTACAGGATTATTTCATAGAAATAAATACCTTTACTCCATCCACGTATCTCTATATCCAACGCATTCCCTGCCAAGTATCTTAATTGCATTTTGGGTCTTCCATTTGCGTCAAAGAAATTAATTTCTTTGACATTTGATGGTTGAATTCCCCTAAGGAATAACTCGTCTTTAACGGGGTTTGGATACAACGCCTCAACAGAGAAATTTGGGTCGCCAATATGGACAGATTTCATTTCTGAAATACTTGTAGTTTTATCGTCGAAATAAATAATCTTATAATAAAGGGTATGCTTGGGTAGTGAATTAACTTTATTATCTTCATATGTATAAGGGATTAACCGGTTGTGGTCATAGTCTATTTCATCGATCACAGACCACTTATCTCCACCTGTTGAGCGCATAACTTGGAAGTATCCTTTTGGGTTATTTGAGCTGAACATACGCCATCTGAGTTCAGGTAAGTTTCGAGTATTTATATATACGTCGAACCCCTCTATCCCTATTGCCATGGGGGCTTGTATATCATAGTAAATTGTGGCGGTATCACATGTCGCAGCAGCACATAAATGTACCTGATCACAGATCGAATAGATAATAGAGTCTTGACCTTGATAACCAGTATTTGGAGTATATCTTACTTGGGCTCCCGGAATTATTCCTGCGATTCCATGTTGGGGACTTTGTAGAATTTTTAGAGATTGGCTGTCAATCTCATATTCCTGATCAAAATCATTAGCAATAGGATTAATATCAGCGGTATTGCTCCCTTGGATCACCATGTGATCATCTAGTGCCACGATGGGCGTTTGATTGAATATCATGATTAATGTAGAAGCCTTTGTACAGGCATGAATACTTCCGTCAGAAGCATCTTTTTTGCATATTTCATATCCAAATCTATCCGGCCCGCTATAGCCGGCATTGGGGGTGTAAATATAATGCCCTGTAGTATCCCAAGTTACTGTCCCATGCTGAGGAGCTAATATCGGGGATGGGGAAATGTAGAAGGGATGGGGGGCCGTATTTGGGTCGATAATCTCTCCTTCAAGTTGTTTCTCATTGCATCCTGCATTGAATCCATCTTGACTGGGTTGTTTGATGTCGAGACAAGGTCCCACCTTGTCCATTCCAACTCGGAGATATAACCAGCTTGTATCACAAGATGAGCATACAGGGTCTTGATTACAGACCTCGTAACGGATAGACTCAAGGTACAAGCTATTTCTAGCCGCAGTATAAGTGAAATCTCCATTTGGACTGATATCTACGGATCCTAAAAATGGTCCTTCTATCGGAGTTATAGTTACCAGTAGTGACGAGTCGTGGGTGATATCCATATCGTTCCATAACACATTGCCTTGGACTATTCCGTTTAAAGGTACGATATAGTTGTCCGGGTTGGCTATGAGCGTTTGAGTACACGATGGGTTTCTATTTACTATTCGTGCATTTATATATGCATTCCGAACAGTAGGGGGTGTCACCGTATCTGAAATAATGTATTCCATCAGATCTTTCCCTACAAAATCCATCGGCGGGGAATAAGTAAAACCTCCAGCATTGTCTAAAAGGACTGCTTGTCCCTTAGTGTCTCCTGTCATTATACCTCCTAGCATTATATATATGGAGTCTGACTCTGCATCAAAATCATTGTAGAAAAAATTATTCTCAACGGGTGTATTTTTAAAAGTGATGATATTGTCACTAACAGGTGTAACGGTATTCCAAGGATCTATGAATAGCGCTAATGATACTTGATAGCAATCTCCGGAATTCGTGCAAATTTCAAATTGCAGGTTATCCAATCCTGTTCGATAAGGTGCAGGTTGAATTTCAAAGACGCCTAAAGCGTAGTCTATTTTCAGATTGACCAATTTTGGAGAAGACAATACCTTAAACGAAGAGATATCCAAATCGCTTTGTGGCAAATAGCTACCGTCAACAGCACTGACCAATAAGGTGTCATGTGTGGTCATGCATATCGTATCTCTTATTGCAGTATCCTGTCCAATTAGAAAGGAAGGAATGCCGGTGAGTAGGAGTATGGTAAACCAGGTAAGGAGACTATGTCGGAGTCCTTTTCGCATATTTCGTATATTTTCTCTTTATTACAAGAAAAAATTATGCCAAATATTAGCATTTATTATAATATGTAAAAAAGGAGGACTTTGGACTTGTCCTTATTCACTGACTACCGCTGATTACGTGCGACGACGGAATAAATAATTCAGGGTTAAAGCATCCCAATTCAAACTCTGTGGTATGATTTGGGGGGCAAAACATCCGGATTAGCTTTTGGCTAATAACTCTTTGATTTTATCTTCGAGGTCATACCTGGGGTTGAGCGCAAATAATTTGCCTTCCCGGTCTATCAAAAATGTGCGCGGAATACTCCTTACACCATAAGTAGCAGCTGGTCCGCTTTCCCATTTTTTCAAGTCACTTACGTGATAGGGCCACACGAGTTTATCCTTTGCAATCGCCTGAATCCATCGTTGTTTGCTTTGTTCCGTGTATTTTTTAAGATCGTCCGGATTGGAAAAGCGGCGTTTCATGCGGGAATCTACCCCGTCTAAAGAGACACTGAATACGGTAAACCCCTTGCCTTTATACTTGTCGTAAATTTTGATGAGTTCCTTGTTATTTCTTCTGCACGGACCACACCAACTGGCCCAAAAATCCAAAAGGACGATTTTTCCTTTTAGGTCTGAGAGCTTATACACCTTTCCTGTAGGGCTGGGAAGTTCGATATCTGGTGCAGTCTGACCGACTTTGACCTTTTCACTTGCCCGTTTTCTGGCTAACTGTTTTGCTAAGCTATTGGTCTGAGACTCAAAGGACTTCGTTAAAACTAGATCCGGATATTGGGCCTTGAGTTGCTTTAGAACGTCTTTGTAAATGTCTGTGTAGTCCATTCGCATCCCGAGCAATGAGGTGGATATGGCTGCAGGGATTAAAGCATTCTTTGCATTTTTCATTTTTTCAAAAAGTGCCTTTGTGTCCATTTCTCGGTTGATTAAGGCTTGGGCGATGGATAAAAATTCGCTGGTCAAAGGACTCCCTTTTACCTCTACATTAAATTTTCTAAATTGATTGATATCCCCTGTAAAAACGACTGATTTCTCACTTCCATCAAGTACAAAGGGAAGTTGATGGGCGCCGACACGCAATCTGTATAGACCGGGTTGCACTCCCTCTTCCATTTGGAATGAAAAATTTCCGTCTTCATCGGTTTCTACATTGGAAAGGACCTTAGTCATATTACTCGGGTCAATCTCATCTAAAAAGACCTTACTTTTTAAAGCTCCTTTTAGCTGCCCTTTGATTTGAGTTCCTTTGGCTCCGCCACATGCTACTGCGATTAGGGCCAGAGCAAGAGTGATTAATAACGAGATATTTCGCAATTTCATAATAATAAATTATTTGATGTAAGTGTATTATAAGTTAATAAAAAATGTAATGTTACTATTGGAGAATTGTTGTTCTTCCATTTGTTCATCGACTGGACAATCTCTTTATGTAAGAGTAATAGATATTACAAAATGCGAATATATGAACTTATTTTATATTGTAAAGTAGAATTGGCAAAAAGAGAAAAATTATTGTAGAAATTCAGCATGTAGTTTTGAGGAAGCCTCTATGTTGCGACTTTCCGCTCTTAGGAAGCTATGTCTTTTCGGGCTTGGATAAGACGTGAAGTCCGCAAGAACAAACTTGTTTCCGGTCCTATATTGAAGAGCAGATCTAAGATGCATAAACCAGGGACAAAAGGAAGCCGATCACTAAATACTTGAATATATGGATTTGAAGGAATTTTATCGATGGAATTGGGGGTGTAATAATCCTTAATCACTTCAAATTCATTTGAATTATAAGGTATGAAATGTTTTGTGCGTTGGAGGTCAATGCGTATACCGGCCAATCGCAGAACAAGAGAGAGCGCTTTCACATTGAATTCGAAGAGGGTGGGAGGGATATCCTCAAATAGAGCGCGAAGGAAAGGAAAATAATCTTCAAAATAGGGCGCTCGTCCATAGGCACTCTGAATGGCATGAATGTGTTTTGGAGGCCAATGCGTATCATCGGCGATAAGAACCTCTGTGATCAATCGTCCATTGTTCTTTCCCTTCCGCAGGGGTATTACTAAGGGAATAGCTCCATTGGGACCCAAGATATCGTAACGATTGCGAAAAGAGCGTTTGTTGTAATGTTCATGTTGTTCTATTTCGACAGTGTCATGGTGGGCTAATTCCCGCATGAATTCTACCGGCGGAAATGCCATCGTTTCTATTACGAGCATAAGGCGTTAGTAGTCATCTAAGAATTTACAGTATAAAGTTCTAATCTCTTTTAATAGATCAGTATTCAATTTTGGTTTGTATACTCTTATTGCATCAACAATTTTGTCGTTTAGGTAAAAGGACGCCAAGCAAACATCGTAGTTTTGATCGCTTATGTTGTATTTGATATCGGTGGTTATTTTACGGAATAACTCCCAATTTGGTTTTTGGGGAATGACACAGTACGCCATTTTGGGTTGAAACTCATCTTTGAAAATCCCCTCTCCCAAGTCCCCCAGTTCAAAGAATTTTTTCAGTTTAATTAAAACCGTGTGATTTTTTACTTTTCTTCTCGATTTCATAAAGTTAAATCCCTCTTCCATAAAGGCATTTTGAACCGTTCGTATGTCTTCAAACTGTTTCATTCCTTTGATCCGGATAGCCGGAAGCATCTTACTCCCATCATGAATTTCAGAAGCACTGGATTTTAAGGTGAAATTTAAAAATTTATTAAATTTTTCAGTAGCTCTTAGAATACTTTCCCAGGTATATTTTTCTTTCGTAATGAGCAATGTAGATCGGGGTTTAGTTAGATCGACGACATCTTGTCCGTAATATCCGGGAAAGGGATGATCAATCTCTACTACATAGCTGCCGGGAAGGATACTGTGCGACAATGAGCTTACGGATTCTTCTTTGAAAATATAACCGGTAACTTCTTTTCTATTAGCCATAATTCGTTGGTTTTGTAGTATGAAATGGTTGAATTGAGGTAAATATGAATAATTGTGAATACAAAATGCTGTCCTAAATGTATGAAATATTTCATATCTGAGCAAAAAAATCGGGGAAAATATTTTAAATATCTGACCTTAGCTTCTTTCTTTTCCTCCTATGGGCCTACGTTCCTTGCTTTGTTTACTTAGAAAAAAATACTACCATTTCATAACAGATAACCAAACTATTATAAACGGAAATGCAAAAATAAGACTGTCAAATCTGTCCAAGATCCCCCCGTGACCGGGAAGTATATTTCCCGAGTCTTTTACGCCAACACTTCGCTTGAAAACAGATTCGTAGAGGTCGCCGACGGTGCCAAATATCCATACTATAACTCCGATCGTGAGCCACTGAAAGAAGGTCTGTTGTGGGGAAATCCATAAACTATTGACTATTGAGATGAGAAGAATACCGACGAAGCCCCCCACCCAGCCTTCTACTGTCTTTTTTGGAGAAATGGTGCTCGCCAAAGCGTGTTTGCCCCAACGGCGTCCTGAAAAATACTGTGCAATATCTGATGCCCAAATTAAGAGCAGTATTCCCACAAAAAAAGCATATCGATGGCTCCCTTCCCTCGTGATATACATGATCATGAGTCCAAATGACCATGCCGGCCATGCTATCGATGCCATCAATAATGCCATGGTATTTTTAAGCGGTCCCTTGCTCAGTAAATAGAGTCCCGATATCAAATATATTCCAACCGTTATCCAAGCAAATATATCTAGAGTTAGGAGCCCTTCCGATGGTTTAAATGCATAAATAGAAGACCTTGTCAAAGCCCAAATATTGGATAAAATAACCGCAATGACTCCCATCATGGGCAATGCTGCTCTCCTAAAAAAGGAAGCCAACTCTAAGAGGGCTAAGATGCCAATTATAGTGAGTAAAACAATGAAACCGGTTCGGAAGGAAAGTAGGAACAAAAATAGGGATCCTGCAATAATCCCCGTAAGGATACGTGTTTTTAAGTTTTGGTTCATATCTGTACATTCATAGATTTCGCATAAAAGTAAAGCGAATTATTGATTCTGAATTCATCTTTTCAAATAAGAAAGCGAAGAAGCTGTCGATTGGATGCTGAGATGTAGATAAATTACGTTACTTTTGGGCAAAAAATATGCCTATGACTCGTTTGAGTGTAAATATAAACAAAGTGGCCTTGCTTCGCAATGCAAGAGGCGGTAATCTACCCGATCTCATTCAATTCGCTAAGGATTGCGAGGAGTTCGGGGCTCAAGGAATTACAGTGCATCCCAGACCGGACGAGAGACATGTAAGATATGATGATTTGAGACCATTAAAACAAGTAGTGCAAACAGAGTTCAATATCGAGGGGTATCCCTCAGAGTATTTTTTGCAGAACATACTGGACGTTAAACCCGATCAATGCACATTGGTGCCGGATCCTCCCGGCGTATTAACCTCTGATACAGGGTGGGATATGTGGAAAAATCAATCCTTTCTCAGCGATGTAGTTAGGGAATTGCATAAAGTGGGAGTCCGAGTGAGTTTATTTTGCAATCCCATCGAACGAGAGGTAGAAGGTGCGGCTAAAACGGGAGCAGATCGCGTGGAGTTTTACACAGGACACTATGCTGAGCAGTATGAATCGAATCGGGAGGCCGCTATCGCACCTCATATATCAGCCGGAAAAACAGCAGCTGAGTTGGGCTTGGGAGTTAATGCGGGGCATGACCTCAACCTCGATAATTTGGCTTTTTACCACCAGCAGATGCCTATGCTAGCAGAAGTGAGTATTGGCCATGCACTAATCTCAGATGCACTTTATTACGGTGTATCCAATACGATCCAAATGTATCGGGTTTTGCTATCCTAAAAAAAGCAATATTTTCTAATGCGTCATTTTTTTAGATTCAATATATTATTTTGAATTTACTATTAATTGTTGTTATAAACGATATATTGTTTTGAATATAGAAACAGTGAAATAGAGGAACTTCTTGGAGTAAAATCTTCCTTTTAGCATCTATTTCCGTTTTTTTTATGAAATTCTGAAAAAAAATTTAACGAATTGTCCGTAAAAAAGCACTCCCTTAAAAATCGGTATTATTTCTCTTATAGTATTGAGAGTAAAAAGGCTAAATATTATTTATTAATTTAATATTATATATTATTGCTATTCTTGTGGTCCATTTGTAATACTTTTTTAGTGTTAATGTTATGTTAATTTTTCTAAAATAGCTATTTTTGCTATTGAAAGAGAGAATTTCTTAACCAAAAATTAAACATATGAAAAACGTATTATTGGCCTTCGTAGGCTTGCTATTGTCTACGAGTATGGCCTTTGCACAGCGTGCAGTTTCCGGTACAGTTACCGATGATAACGGGGAAGCCCTTATCGGTGCCAGCGTACTCGCAAAAGGCACAACGGCAGGAACAGTGACAGACTTTGATGGACACTTTAATTTAGAGGTTCCGGATGGAGTCAACACTTTGGTTATCAGTTATACGGGCTATGATTCAAAAGAAGTTGAGCTCGGTGATGCATCCACAGTTAACATTATCCTTAGTGAAGGTGTTCAATTGGGTGAAGTTGTAGTAACGGGTTTGGGTATCAAACGTGAGAAAAAGGCCTTGGGGTACGGTGTATCTTCATTAAGTGGGGATGCCGTTGCCAGTAAGCCTGAATCTGACATTGCCAAAATTATGTCCGGTAAAGTGACCGGGGTCAATATCACACAGACCTCCGGAATGGTAGGAACAGGAACTAACATTATTATTAGAGGGTATTCTTCTATTACGGGGAACAACCAGCCCCTTTTCGTTGTGGATGGTATTCCTGTGAACTCATCTGTTAATACCGATAAGAACTTTGTCAAAGGAAATGCAACCGCATCTTCCCGTTTTCTGGATTTGGACCCGAACAACATTAAAGACATTTCTGTATTAAAGGGACTTGCTGCCACTACTTTATATGGAGAGCAAGGTCGTAATGGTGTTATTTTAGTAACAACCAAAACTGGAGAAGCTGGAAAATCAGACAAGGGATTGGAGATTAGTGTTAGTCAGACATTTGGTGTAAATCAAGTTGCGAACTTGCCTAAATACCAGGATTCTTATGGTAATGGATTCTCCGGAAAGTTTGATTGGTATTTCTCCAACTGGGGACCTAGTTTTGACGTAAGGGGAAGTAACGGTGTAGATGAAAACGGTCAGCTGTCTCATCCTTTGGATCAAGGAAAATACAACGATCACTTTCCACAGTTTAAAGGAGTGCGATATGACTATAAGCCCTATCCTAGTGCGGAGAACTTTTTCCAAAAAGGAAACACTTCTACCACTAGCTTCTTTGTGTCCAAGAATCTTAAGAATACTACTTTTGCATTTAATTACAGTTATACGAATGACAATGGATTTACCGCTGATTTTGCAGATCCCGAGCTCTTGAAAAGTGCTTATGCCAAGTTAGACGATGATCCGTTTAGCTTTAATTACGATGATGTTAAAAGTGGAAGAAGCAGTAACTTCTTGAGAAAACATAATTTTTCACTTGGTGCATCTACTAAATTAGAAAATGGTCTTCGTCTACATGCGACTTTTGACTATATCACATCTACTAAAGGTAACCCACCAGCAGCTGTGGCTTATGGCTCGGGACCTGATGATGGAAACGTTTCCCTCTTCTCTGATGTGTTGTATACGCCTCGTAGTATTGATCTACTGCACTTGCCATACCAAAGTCCTGTAGATGGATCCATGGTATATTACAGAAGAGGTTCTGCCATACAAAATCCTTTATGGACGCTGAATAACTCCTTTGAGGAAGAGACATTAAATCGTTTTCACAGTAGTATTAAGGCAGATTATGACTTGTTGAGTTGGTTGACCTTCCGCTATCAGGTAGGACTTGACCAATACACACAGGTCAATGACTATAAAACAAACAAAGGTGGATCTCAAGCGCCGAAAGGCTTCTTTATCACGGGCTCTCGACTGAATAGGATTATAGACCAACAGTTCAACTTACTGTACAATTCTCAATTGACAGATGACATTGATGTAACAGGTGTAGTCGGACTAAATACCAACAAGGAAAATAGAACGTATACATACCAATCTAGTCAGGACCAGTTTATCTATGGATTGTTTACACATAATAACTTTACGGCTCATGATGGTAGTACCTTCTTGTATCGTAAGAATCTAATCGGACTCTATGGTACGGCTACCTTCGGATATAGACATTACCTATATTTAGGTGTTCAAGCTAGAAACGACTGGACTTCTGCTCTTGAGAAAGCACACCGCTCTGTCTTTTATCCTTCTGCTAGTATCTCCTTTGTTCCGACAGATCTATGGACAGATATTCAAGGTATGGGAGTAAATTACTTGAAATTGAGACTGGGATATGGTACTTCAGCCGGATATCCGGATCCCTTCCAAACCCGAAGTGTCCTTTCAGCTCAAACAAAGCGATTCATCACAAAAGGCGGAACCAATGTCAATACCAATACAGTAAGTAATCGATTGGGAAATCCTGATCTGACAGCAGAGAAGCACGTAGAAACAGAATTCGGAGTTGAGTCTAGATTCTTAAACAATAGACTAGGGCTAGACCTCTCCTTGTACAATAAGAATTCTACAGACCTAATTATTGATTTACAATTAGATCCATCAACAGGATATACCAACACCACAACCAATGCAGCTTCCATTAACAATAAGGGAATCGAGCTTGGATTGGACATTACTCCTGTTGATATGAGTGGTTTTAATTGGGTAGCAAGAGTGAATTTCACTAAGAATAAAAACATAGTTACCTCTGTTGGTGAAGGAGTAGATCAAGTTGTAATTGCTGGATTTACTAACCTAGGAAACTTCGCAGCACCAGGCGAGCCTTATGGTGTCATCAAAGGATCAGCTTATAAGAAGAATGCGGATGGTAAACTCTTAGTGAATTCTGCCGGTGAATACATCGAAGGCAATGGTTTGGAAATAATTGGGGATCCCAATCCTAACTATCTCCTAGACGCGATCAATACCTTCCAGTTTGGTAACTTTGTTTTCAATGCACAAATTAGTTATAGAGACGGAGGTGATATTTGGTCAAGAACTACCGCAACCTTATTGGCTAGAGGAAATACGATTGATACGGATTTTGACCGTTTCTTCCCTGTAATTCTTCCCGGTGTATTGGCTAGTGATAAAACTACTGATAACAATATTCAGATTTATGCAGGTGATGCTTGGTTCTCCGGATATTTTGGTGCAGACGAAGGATCTATTTTTGATGGAACAACAGTAAGACTAAGAGAAATCTCTTTGGCGTATGATCTTCCTAAGAAATTTTTATCCTCTACACCTTTTGGAGCCTTCTCCTTCAAACTCTATGGTCAGAACCTATGGTATAAAGCGGTTAATTTCCCCAAAGGAGTTAACTTCGATCCTGAAGTTTTGAGTTTGGGAGTTGGAAATGGTCAGGGATTTGACTATCTGACGGGACCTACTGCCAAGCGATATGGTATTTCACTCAATGTGAGATTCTAACTGAAGGTCTGATTGTTTAACTTAAATTGAAAAAAATATGAAACATATAAAATTATTATTAGCTATTGTAGTTTTACTCAGCTTCGCCGGGTGTAAAAATACCTTCAATCTGGATATCAATGATAATCCTAATGCGGTATCACCGGAGCAAGCAGATGTAAACTTCCTTTTTAACAGCATCCAATTGGATTTTGCTTTTTTTAATTCTGGAAATTCATCAACTGCAGGGGTATATTTTTCAACTAGCCAAATGGCTAGGACGACTGCATTTACTTCCAGTCGTACATATGAGGATGCCTTTCAACCGGAGACGTTTAACTTTATATGGAGGATGGCCTATGCCAATATTCTGCCAGATGTAAAGGCCTTGACAGATAAGGCCGCAAAGGACAATCTTTCTGTTCCTATCAAAGTAGGTGCTTCTAAGATTATGGCCTCCTATGTTTTGACTACTCTTGTCGATATGTTTGGCGATGTACCCTATTCAGAAATTGGTCAAGGAGTGAAGGTTATTTCTCCTAAAGCAGATGCCGGGCAAAGCGTTTATGCAGCAGCTGAAAAGCTATTGGATGAAGCGATTGATGTTCTGTCTAATGCAGGGAATGAGTCCATTACTGATTTGTATTATGATGGGGATGCCTCTAAGTGGATGGCACTGGCCAATGCATTGAAGATAAGAATCTACAACAATACCAGATTGGTTGATTCTGAAGCTGGAGCGAAGATAAAGGCGATTTTAGATGCAGGTGGACTGGATAATTTTGCAGATTTCCAATTTAAGTATGGTGTTAATCAAACTGCTCCTGATTCTCGTCATCCCCTTTATGCCAACTCCTATGAATCCAGTGATGGGGACTATCAGAGTAACTATCTTATGTGGTTAATGAAGTATGAAAAGGACTCGATCGAGGATCCCCGTTTACGTTTCTACTACTACCGACAAGATTTGGATTTGACGGATAATGACCCTACGATTTGGGAATGTGTATTGACAGAGACTCCATTTCAACCTATTCCGGCCGGACAGTTTGACCATTATCTCGCAGTTGATCCTAATTTGCCCTTCTGTATAGCTTCAGAGGATGGTTACTTTGGTAGAGACCATGGTAATGGAGAAGGTATCCCACCAGATGGACCACTACGTACCGTGTATGGTATCTATCCTGCTGGGGGAGCCTTTGATAATAACTCCGCACAGGAGACGCAGCAGAAAGGAGAATTTGGAGCCAAGGGAGAAGGTATCATGCCTATTCTTATGGGGTCATGGGTAGATTTCATGAGAGCTGAAGCTGCATTGATGGCCAATACAGGAGAAGATGCCAAGGCACTTTTGATGTCTGGTGTTCAGAAGTCAATCTCGAAGGTTCAAGATTTCTCCTTAGGTATAATTCCTCAAAGTCAATTGGATTATGTTGTAGCCAAGAAACCGAAAGTAGTTACTGCTAAGGAAGCATTTATTGACAATTTGGATAAGAAGGACAGCATCTATATGGCGAAGGTCTCAGATATTTATGACAACAGTTCAGATAAGCTGGATGTCATCATCAAGGAGTTCTTGATTGCTACATTTGGTACAGGATTAGAGGGATATAACATGTATCGACGTACAGGTAAACCTAACAATATGCCACCTGTTATCGATCCTCAAATCGCAAGTACGACGAAGTTTCCACGCTCCTTCCTATACCCAGCCAACTATGTTAACTTAAATCAGAATGCTACCCAAAAAGCAAATCAACAGGTTCCTGTTTTCTGGGATAACAATCCAGATGGTCTGCTGCGGTAAAGGAGGATGAAATAAATTAATATTATCAAATCAAAAAAAAGAACTATGAAAAAATATATTTTTTTATTACTCGGAGTGGCGTTGATGTTTGCCTCTTGTAAAGATCCCAATAAGACTCCGGTATTGACTTTTGAAAAAGCTACTGTCGGGGCATATCCCCGATTGGTCAATCTAATCACAGGCGAGTATGACTTGAAGGACCTTACAGGTTCTAGTCTGAAATATCAAGTACAATTTGTAGATGAGTCTAATGGAACACTTGTCAGCGAATACGTTATCAATGCTCGTTATGATGGAAAGAATGTAAGCAAGGATATGATCGAATATAAGCGTATTGCAAAGTCCTCCTTTACCGACTTTGATGGCAATAAAGGCGTGGAGGTTTCTATTCCTCTTACTGAAGTATTGAATGCCTTTGGAGTCGATGTATCGGAAACCGCAGCAGGTGATGTCATTAGCTTTAGTACTACTTTAGTGCTGGATGATGGCCGACAATTTTCTGCCAATAACTCTTCTCCCACAGTACGTGGAAGTGCGTTTAAAGGGTACTTTACATTTACTGGAAAGTTGACCTGTCCATTACCGGAGGACAGTTTTGTAGGTACTTATGTATTGAGCTATGCCGATGATGACAATGCCCAAATGGGATTCACTTATCCATTTGCTCCGGGAGAGGTAACTGTATCTACCATTCCTGGATCTTCTACCAGAAGGTCGTTTGGCGGTACATGGTTGCCGGGTGTAGTCGGATCATCAGAGAGCTTAGGCTTTGATGTCGTCTGTGATGTTGTAGTATTCGAGAATTTTGATTCTGGTCGCGGTTGCGGAGATGGAAGTATTGTGATTGGACCGGGTGCCCCTGCGCCGATTGACATTACAAATGATAACGTCATTACCTTAAACATCATCGATTATAAGAAAGATGGTGGATGTGGTGTTGGCCCCATTGAAAAGACGATCATTTTAACTAAGAAATAATCTCTTTAAACAAGCAAAAAAGGCCATCATATGTATGATGGCCTTTTTTTGTTATTATCAATAAGAAGTGACGTCTTTTGGCTTTACAATATTTAGAATTCCGGTGTATCTTTGATCTGTTTATTAATAATAACTAATAAATTTAGCTAATTTGGGTCTTGCCTTTTAAATCATAGTTTTTTTAAATCATTGTTTTTAATTTATGTGAACGCGCAGCGGTTTCATAACTACTGAAAATTAATAATAGATGAAATACAGGATTTTTTATATGCCCCTTATCATACTTTACTTGTTAGTTGGAGGAGTAGAGGTGTGTATTGGCCAAGAGCTTAAAGATACTTCTTCCCCTATATTTGAATTGTTGGATAGCGAGCAGACAGGAGTGGATTTTAACAATGTCTTACAGCCGGACTTGAGCACAAATGCAAATCTCTTTGACTTTGATTATTTTTACAATGGTGCCGGAGTAGGTATTTTGGATTATAATAAGGATGGATTGCAGGATATATTTTTTTGTGGGAATCAAGTTGGGGATAGGCTGTTTAAGAATTTGGGGAACATGAGATTTGAAGATGTCACGGACAAGGTCAATATGGTTGATATTCCGGGCTGGTCAAATGGTGTAAGTATAGTAGATATTAATCAAGATGGCTGGGTGGATATTTATGTAAGTCGAGGAGGTCCCCAAGCAGGCTTGAGTAGAAGAAACTTGTTGTGGATTAATCATCGCGGACAATACTTTTCTGATGAAGCTGATACTTACGGGTTAGGTGATAGAGGACTAAGTACGCAGTCTGTTTTCTTTGATTATGATCGGGATGGAGACTTGGACTGTTTTGTGATGAATGAAAATGAATATTATGGTCATCCTCCGTTAGATTTTTATAATAGAGTTGGAGTTGATTCTACTGCTTTTTATAACAGTTCTTCCCATCTGTATCAAAATACAAACAATGGATTTGTTGATGTAAGCATTGGAGCAGGAATTTTACGTCCATCCTTTGGGTTAGGAGTATCGGTAGTGGATATCGATGAGGATGGGTGGTTAGACCTTTATATGAGTAACGACTATTTCATACCGGAAGCCCTATTTATTAATCAGAAAAATGGAACTTTCAAAGAAGAGGGGAAGAAACGGTTTCAGCAGATGCCCTTTTATGGGATGGGAGTGGATATTGCTGATTTAGATAATGATGGAGATCAAGATATTTTTGTCTTGGATATGGCTTTTGGGGATCATTATCGCTCGAAAAAGCTCATGCGATCAATGAATGTGGATAATTTTAATTTTTTAGTCAAAACCTTGGGTTTGCCTTATCAGTATATGTATAATGCCCTACAGCTCAATAATGGAATGGGGGCATTTGATAATATTGCTCAATACGGAGGAGTAGCCAAAACCGGATGGAGTTGGGCAGCCATTTTAGAGGACTTGGATAATGATGGTTTAAGAGACATTTATGTGACAACCGGTTATAGGAAATATGGGATGGATAATGATTTTCAGCAACGTGTCAAAGCTATCCAAGCTACTTATGAAGGACAGGTGCCACTCATGGAGAAAAAAAAGCTCTATAACAGTATGTGGAGTGAACGTTGGCCTAATGTGGCTTTTCGAAATGGTGGTGATATGAAATTTGAGGATAAAGCCGAAGCCTGGGGATTGAGCACTCCTTCTTATTCCAATGGGGCTGCGATAGCAGACCTTAATAATGATGGCTTGATAGATATTGTTGTAAATAATATTGATCACGACGCATTTATTTACAAAGGGAAGAGAACTGATCAACATTGGATAAATATAGATTTCTCCTCAGATTTTAAGGAGGATCATCCGACAGTTAGACTTTACGCCAAAGGAGTTAGAATGATGAATGAAGTACGTAGGGTTAGAGGATATTTTTCAAGTTCCCAACCACTGGCACATTTCGGACTTGGGGCGATTGACCATATAGACAGTATAACAATTGCTTGGAGTGAAGGCAGAGGTGTTACTTTATATGATGTTCCTGTCGATACAAATATTGTATATCACAGGGGAAACACCATCATAGACTTGGAATCTGCATGGACAATACGAAGTGGTGATCATAGTATTTTGAAAGCAGTTGATCCAGAGAAATTGGGGTTGGTGTATCGTCACAAGGAGAACCCTTATGATGACTTCAGAGAAGAAGTACTGCTTCCATACAAACAGTCTACGCTCGGTCCTCCTTTGGTAGCGGGAGATATCAATGGAGATGGTCGGGAGGATTTGATTGTAGGGGGAGCATATGGGCAAGCTACCACCATTTTTATAAATGGAAAACAGGGGTTCAACCATTTCATACCCCAATCTTTTTATAGGGATATGGATCATGAGGATGGTGGATTTACTCTATTTGATATGGATAAGGATGGAGATTTGGATTTGTTTGTGGTAAGCGCGGGCAATGCGGAGGACAAAGGAGATTCGATGTATTACGATAGACTTTACGTCAATCCGGGGAATGGAGATTTTAGATTATCGCGATATTTTGCAGATTCTATTCCTTATAATTCAGGAGTTTCTGCCGAGGCAATGGACATAAATCAGGATGGTCGTATGGATATTGTGGTCGGCAATCGAATTATTCCACACGAATATCCACAAGCTGCTGCTTCGTATATCTTGGTGCAGACGGATACAGGGTGGATTGAGAATACCGAAGAGCTGGCACCGGAATGGTTGAAGGCCGGTATTGTAAATGACATGTTAGTAAGTGATTTTGACGGGGATGGGATAAAGGACTTAATTTCGGTAGGAGAGTGGGGAGCTCCACATTTTTATAGATGTAAGGATGGCAACTTAAAGGAGGTTACTGCTGAGATGGGGGTAGATAACTTAAAGGGATGGTGGTGGAGTATTACGACATTGGATTATAATAATGATGGGCGTCCCGATTACTTATTAGGCAATGCAGGCTTGAACATGAAATATAAGGCGAGTGCGTCAAATCCATTTGAGATATTTGCTGGGGATATGGATGAGAATAAGACTTGGGATGTTGTATTGGCTCATCAGGAAGGGGATCATGTCGTCCCTGTACGGGGAAAAGAGTGTTCTTCACAGCAGATGCCTTTCATAAAGGAAAAATTTAAGACCTATGATGCGTATGCATCTGCTACTTTAAGTGACATATATGGAGAAAAATTGGGTGAGGTGTATAAGAGAAATGTCAACACTTTTCAATCGATTCTGTTGGTCAGCAAAAAGGGGAAGGGGTATGAAATATTACCCTTGCCATGGGAAGCACAATTATTCCCAATCACTGATGGAGTGGCGGCTGACTTTGATGGAGATGGTCAAGAGGAACTGTTTGTCATTGGCAATGAGTTTAATACAGAAGCGGAGACTCCAAGATGGGATGCAGGACATGGCTTAATTCTTGAAAGTCAAGATAAAGGGGGGCTTCGGGTTATGAAAAGTGAAAAAGGGTGGTTGGTGAAAGGGAATTATAAGCATATTCAAACCCTAAGATGGAAGGAGAAGGAGCATCTTCTTATCCTTACAGAGAATAATGGAAGATTGAGTTGTTTTACCTATAAGACACAGTAAAATAGACAAAATTAAGGATAAGTACTCCCTGATTTAAAGGCCAAAGGTAAAATATTCCATTTTTATAAAAAAAGTTAAAGGGTCAGGCAGCATTTTGAGATTATAAAGCATCTATAGAGTATAGAAAATCATTTAGGCATGTCGAAACTTTAGGGTTTTGACTTGGTATGTGATTTGCATTATATTAGAATGAAGATGAGCCATATGTTCAAGTGATATGTAACATAGTGGGAGTGTATAAGTAGATTTGAAAATGGGAAGAGAGGCGGAAAAGAGAAAAATGAAGTTTGAATTGCTGTTAAAGTTTATCCCATTGGTGAAAAAATATGTATATTTACGTTCTTATTTAGACTACTAACTATTATTAGAAATATTAATCATTATGAGGAGTTTTTTTATTACTTTGATTGTCATAGCTTTATCCTTTTCTATTCAGGCGCAGGATATTCATTTTTCACAGTTTTATGCAGCGCCATTAGATTTGAACCCAGCTATGACCGGAGTCATGAAGTGCAAAATGCGTTTTAGTGCAAATTACCGTAACCAATGGGCCCCTATTTTAAAAAGCAATGCGTATAATACGTATATGTTCAGCTATGATCAGAAGGTACCGGTAGGCCGATATGATTATTTTGGGTTTGGGGCCAATTTTTGGGGAGATAAAGCGGGGGCATTAGGGTTTGGTACGGTACAGTTCCGAGCATCTGCTGCTTATAGCAAAAGATTAGGGGGGGACAGAACAAGTTCTCATTATCTGGTCTTTGGTGCCAATGGAGGGTTAAACCAACGATCTATCAACTTCCAAAATGCCCAGTATGGTTCACAACATGACGGTAAAGGCGGTTGGGATTCCAATGGACCGATTGACCCTTCTCAATTAAATGTAAACGATCGATTTTTATTTGCAGATGTAGCAGTAGGAGCCCTATGGTATAGTATTCTTAATCGTCACAATAGCTTTTGGGCGGGAGTGGCGATGAATCATTTAAACCAAGCCAATGTTTCCTTTTATAGAGCTGATGTGGTGCCGCTCTATTCCAAGTTTACCTTTCATGCAGGCGGTGAATTTAGAATGAGCAGGCAAATGTATATTGTTCCGGGTGTTGTATTCTTTAATCAAGGGCCTTCTTGGGAAACAAATGCCGGTACTAGTTTAAGATTTAACCTTACCAAAAGTCGTTTTGAGGAACAGTCCTTTGATATTGGGTTATGGGCTAGGGTGTCTAATGGTGAAGAAAAGCCGACATTTGATGCAATCATCTTAAGTACGAGATTTGATTATAATAAATTCGGTTTAGGATTTACCTATGATATTAATACTTCAAGCCTCCGTCAAGCTAACGCAGCTAATGGTTCGTTTGAACTATCACTCGTATACGTAATATGTGGTCCGGAGCGCAGAGGCGTTTATTGTCCTAATTTCTAGACCATCTACTTTGCCTTTCGAATTTCGTTTTTCTTTATCCATCAGTTGTTTGGGTGAGAAGTTTAAATAAATAACACAACAGGGGAATACTTCGGTATTCTCCTGTTGTGTTTTAAGAGGTGCCCTTACTGGTGATAGTAAATAGAAGAGGAGTCAGCGATTTTTTGTGTTGTTGAGAGCGGATTCCTTATTACTTTTCTCAACATAAAGGGACTAAGTCTTGTAATTAACAGCCATTAATGACGAATAAAAAGATATTAAAAGACAATCAATATTAAAAGCGGAATGCCATATGTGCATCTTTTAGCCAAGATTAGCCCTATATTGGTAAGGTATTGGGATATCTACCAAGAGGGATTGATATTTGAATAGAAATAGCAGAATCAACAGGAGTAGCGATAGATGTGAAAGTATAGCAACCGTCCAAAGTAATCAGAAACATATACATACAACACTCGTTCAAAGGTGTTCCTTGTTCTCCCCTCAAAAAGCCGAAAAGAATCACTTTGTACGACGGAATACTATCTAATTTCTTAAGACTTATTAGCCGAGCACCCGCTTTTTTGTCCTATCATGCCATCCATCCCTCTGAATTGCTGAGAAAAAATAAAAAAAAAGGTATGATTTCTATTTCATATAACAAATGATACTATCTTTGCACCGCGTTAGAATCGCAGATACTTGACTCGGTAGCTCAGCCGGTAGAGCAACGGCCTTTTAAGCCGTGGGTCCTGGGTTCGAATCCCAGCCGGGTCACCCGAAGCCTTGATTTCAACTATTGAAATTAGGGCTTTTTTATTGTACTTAATGAAGATTGTATCCCGTTATACTTTGAAGATTGAATTAGGTTAATCGTGCGTAAACGGGACCTTGGAAAGACAAGCTTCAAGGTTTTGAGTTTCGGGTTTGACCAATCCCCTGAAAGATCTTTAGTCAATTATAAAAAGTAAATATACTTGAGCAGGAATTCCAGATACCGTAAAAGGTCCAAAAGAAGAGGAGGAAAGGGCTATTTAGTTCGTCTAATACTGATGGGGATAGCGGCAGTGGTTTTGTTAATCGGTTTACTCCGTCAGATTAAGAATTTTAACACTCCGGGCTATAAATCAATTCCCTATGAAGAGCGATTTTTTCTTCCCTCGTCTAATGGCCAAATGGTGCATCATCGAGCTTATTCATTAGCCTATGATGAAGAAAGTGAACAAGCGGTATGGGTGGCTTATGTTTTGACCAAAGAAAATTTACGTAAGCCAAATGTGCCAAGAACCAATTGGTTTGTGATAGATCCGAAGGTAAAGACGGGTTCCGCCACATACTATGATTATAAGGGATCCGGTTATACAAGAGGGCATTTGGCACCGGCAGGCGATATGGCACAAGATACCGCAACGATGAGAGAGAGTTTTTATATGAGCAATATCTCTCCACAGTTGCGCAGTTTTAATGGGGGAATATGGCGAGAGTTAGAAGAGAATGTCAGAGATTGGGCATATGAGAAAGGCCGAGTTTACGTAGTTACAGGGCCGGTATTGAGCACTACAAGTTCTAAGAAAATCGGACGAAATCATGTGGCGGTTCCATTATTTTTTTATAAAATTGTACTGGATTTGGATGCAGAGCCTCCAGAGGGTATTGGATTTGTCATTCCGCATAAAATGAGCACTAAAAGGTTGCAGGAATTTGAAGTAACCATAGATAGTGTAGAGCAATTGACAGGTATTGATTTTTTTCCGGAACTGATGATAGACGAGTTGGAGGAGAAGACAGAATCTACAATTCATCCGGAACAATGGCCAATAGA
>JALSTN010000256.1 GCA_026983735.1 Saprospiraceae bacterium
AGGAATTTGAAGTAACCATAGATAGTGTAGAGCAATTGACAGGTATTGATTTTTTTCCGGAACTGATGATAGACGAGTTGGAGGAGAAGACAGAATCTACAATTCATCCGGAACAATGGCCAATAGATGAAAGGCGATACAGGAAGCGGGTTGAAGAGTGGAATCATCAGTAAGTAAATCGAGGCAATAAAGGCGTGATAGGGATAGTGTATGAAAAGCCGAATGGCAAGTATTGATATAGTGAAGATAATTTATATAAATATAAAGTGAATCATGAGTAAGGATAAACAGGCATTTAAAGAGACAATAGAGCAAGGGTATAAATTTGAAGGTTCGAGTCTTTCTCTTGGGGTGGCAATGTTAGAGGGAGAAGCCTTAACCGGTAGCATAGTTAAGTTGCCCTTAAAGACATTGAACAGACATGGATTAATAGCAGGGGCGACAGGAACGGGGAAAACCAAAACTCTACAGATCATTGCGGAGCAATTATCCTTGCAGGGTGTACCGTCCCTTTTAATGGACATAAAAGGGGATTTAAGTGGAATAGCTGTCCCGGGCAATCCCCATCCTAAGATAGATGAACGTCATGAGAAGATCGGTTTTTCTTGGACTCCTGGAGGGAGCCCTGTTGAGTTTCTTACGATTTCCGGAGAGAAAGGGGCAAGATTACGAGCTACAGTTTCAGAGTTTGGACCTGTATTATTTTCCAAAATTCTGAGTTTGAATGATACTCAACAAGGTATTGTCGCGGTGGTATTTAAGTATGCCGATGATAGAAAACTTCCATTGCTTGATTTAAAAGATTTTAAAAAAGTGATGCAGTATTTGATGAGCAAAGAGGGGAAGGCAGAAGTGGAAGAGGAGTATGGACGATTTTCATCTGTATCTGCAGGGACAATACTTCGAAAAATTATAGAGCTAGAACAACAAGGAGCTGAATTGTTTTTCGGTGAGCCGAGTTTTGAGGTTGAAGATTTGTTGAAGAAAGATGAAGATGGTAAGGGAATAGTACATATTTTGCGTGTTACGGATATTCAGGATAAGCCCAAGTTGTTCTCTACTTTTATGTTGCAACTCCTAGCGGAAATTTATTCTACATTTCCAGAAGAAGGAGATATGGAGAAACCCAAATTGATGTTGTTTATCGATGAGGCACATCTCATTTTTGATGAGGCTTCTGACGCACTGATGGATCAGTTGGAAGTTATTGTTAAACTCATACGGTCGAAGGGGGTTGGGTTAATTTTCATCACTCAAAATCCGGCAGACATACCGGATTCTGTCTTGGGCCAGCTAGGGCTTAAGGTGCAGCACGCCCTTCGAGCTTTCACGGCTAAGGATCGCAAGGCTATTCGTTTAGCTGCTGAAAATTTTCCACTCTCTGAATACTATGATATAGCCCAGATTCTTACTGAGTTGGGAATAGGGGAGGCCTTGGTAACGGCTTTAGGAAAGAAAGGGATTCCAACTCCTTTGGCACATGTTTTACTTCGAGCCCCAAATTCTCGAATGGATGTATTGACAAAGGAGGAGATAGAAGAAGTACTGGGAAAGTCAAGGCTCATATCTAAGTACAATATGCCTGTAGATCGAGAGAGTGCCTATGAGATATTGACCGGCAAATTAGATGCAGCTGCAGAGGAGGAGACAAGAAAAGAAAAAGAAGAGGATTGGACCAAAGCTGAACGTGCATCATCACGGAAGGGCGAAGAGTCTATGTTTGAACGAGTGATGAATAGCACTTTAACCAGGCAAATAGGACGTACAGTTGCGCGCGAATTTACACGGGGAATACTTGGTGTATTGGGGATTAAGAAAACAAGGCGACGACGCAGTAGTAGAAGACGTAAGAAAACCGGGTGGTTTTAAGACCAATACATATATTTTAACTATAGTTTAAGAGGCGATCGAAGTATCCTCAATAGAGCATTCCCGCTACTGCAGCGGTAAAGAGGCAGGCCAGTGTTCCTCCGATCAAAGCCAAAACGCCTAACTTCGCAAGATTGGCTCTTTGGCCGGGCGCAATGGCTCCTATTCCCCCAATCTGAATACCGATCGAACCAAAGTTGGCAAATCCACAAAGTGCATAGGTGGCGATAATGATGGTCTTAGGAGATATTGTTCCGGCTGCTTTTAACTCACCAAGTGAATAGTAGGCAAAAAATTCATTGAGCACCATTTTTTCTCCAAGCATTTGTCCGACATAAAGAAGGTCTTTCCATTCGATTCCAATCACCCATGCGATCGGAGCAAATAAGAACCCCATAATA
>JALSTN010000257.1 GCA_026983735.1 Saprospiraceae bacterium
ATAAGCCCATAAACATAGATCTCTACAAAGAAGATATTCCTTCCCCTTGGATGATTCCGGGGTTTAAGTAATGGATAGCGCTTTCAATTCTTTTTTCTGTTCCAAATGTCATTATTTGGCAAATATACGGAAAAGAGCTATTTCTCAGACGATTTGGAAGTGCAATTCCTTAAATAGGAGCCGAGTACGGAGGTTTCTAATCTAGAATAGTACGACCGTGTATTGTTTCCGTCCCTAGAGGACATTAGAGTCCAATCCTCCTATTTATCTAGCAGATCTAAACCCTTCCTGCATAATCAGTGGCACATTTCAAACCGAATAACCCACAATCAAATATAAGTACTCCTAATAAGCCGTAAATCCAGTCTCATCATCACTTTTAACGAATTCTGTTGGAGCTCATCTTGTTTTAAATTAGAGCGTTGCTGCTGGCAGAAAAACCAGTGATAGTCCCTTTGAAAATCATTAAGATTATTTTTCGCCGCGACGTAATGTACATTAGGGAATACAGTGGTTACTATCGTCCTCTTCGATGGAAAAGCGTTGAGCATTCTTTGGAATCGGCGCTTTAATTTAGGCTGTTGAACCCCGTCTTTGTGGACTTCAAAGACCTGATTTTGACAAGCCGGAATATATTTTACCATTTCATACTACAAAAAGATAAGGAATAATAACTAACTTTGGGTTTTTAAACAAAACAAGTATTAGTATGTCAACCGTACCTACACCTAATTTTGATACCAAACCCAAGTCATTTTGGAAACGTCCGGAAGGAGTAACCGGGGCCTTGGTCCTTGGCGGAATAGTCCTAGGAGGAGGGTATTTGCTTCTCAACTTTCTGCCGACACTTATCGCATTGGCGAGCAATACCATTTACCTCGCGGGTATGCTACTCGTATTAGCCGCTATCGTTTACATGGTCCTCGACCCCAAAATGAGAGCCCTCGTGGGGTATATGTACAAAAGTATCATCCGTTGGATTACCGGCTTGTTTGTCACCATTGACCCCATAGGGATACTTAAAAATTATGTCGATGACCTCGAGAAAAACCTCAAAAAAATGAGTCGTCAAATCGGTGACTTACGCGGACAAATGAGAAAACTCAAGACCATCGTATCTGAAAACAATAAGGAAATAGAAAAGAGCATTCTCTTCGCTCGCAAGGCGAAGGAACAGGGAAATGAGCAACAACTTGTCCTGCATACCCGTAAAGCGGCTCGCACCAAAGAGACCAATGAGAAGTACAAGAATATGATCGGAAAAATAGAAGTGCTTCATAAGATTTTGACACGGATGCATCAGAATTCTGAAATATTGCTCGAAGACACCCGAGATCAAGTCAAACTCAAGGAGCAGGAGCGCAAAGCATTGCGTACCTCCTACTCGGCGATGCGCTCGGCGATGAGCGTTATCAAAGGTGATTCTGATAAACGTGCCATGTTTGATCAAGCATTAGAAGCTATCGCTGATGATGTCGCGATGAAAGTCGGTGAGATGGAGCAATTTATGGATTTGTCGGAAAACTTCATGAACTCTATCGACCTCCAAAATGCCGTCTTCGAAGAAAAAGGACTTCAAATGCTCGAAGAGTATGAAAAGAAAAGTCGCCTCTTGTTGCTGGGCTCCGGTGAGGAAGAAATCAAAACCTCCCTTCCCGAAGGAGAACGCATTCCTAGAAGCGATTCGCAAGATATTGACCAAAAAGATGCTTACGACAGCTTCTTTGATTAAGTCCTTGACGACCCCAAATATTATACTGTACGAATTGCAGAATCCCGTACTTCCAGGATCTGATGTAAATGACTTTTTATGATTCTACCGTACTGTACTTATATCTAGACAAGGATAATCTTACAGTTACTGGATACAGCGGGTAGTCTCCCTCTATAATACTCCCAAAAGCACTATGTATAGTTTTTGGGGCACTTCACAGATATATATTCCGGCCATTCTATAACCCCATCGAGGATGCCTTACGTAGACGAATACAAGGAAAGGCAATATTTGCAGAAACATCACGTCTTCTACGAAAATATAACATGCTGACATTTTTGGCATTATTATTGGATTACTACTTATACATCATCAATTTATGAATACAATAATTTCATAATATGTTAATGTTGAAAGGGTTAAATGACTAACCCTAAGGGCAGGCGATACAGTCTCTTGCACCCCTTAATGCCACAAGGGCAAGAAGGGCATGATCCTACGAAGGAGATAAATCGCATGTGATCAAAAATGAATTTAACTAAATGGCATCACAAGCGATCATCGTATACCGCGCTTGCACTCTAAGTCATTTTTTTTAAACGCTAAAATTCTAATCTATGAAACGAATATTGATATTGAATCTGATCCTTATCAGTGTAGTAATGCTCCAGGCCAAAGCTCAAGCCAATGACCACTTGCGTTCCTATCCGCAGGAAGCTTATCGACAAGCACTGGATGATGCCCAGTTGGAGGGCAAACTTGTCCTTTTGGACTTTACTGCCCAATGGTGTACACCTTGTCGTTGGATGAAAAACACAACTTTTAAAGATCCGAAGCTCACTCAGTACCTTTCCGAAAGGTATATTGTAGTCAATATAGACATCGATGACTTCGAAGGATACTCTTTGAAGGAAAAATACGATGTAAAATTGCTGCCGACGTTTATCATACTCGATTCGCGTGGTCAACAACTCCTCAAGATGGAAGAATCCATGGGCCCGAGTAAGATGTACCGGATCTGTAAATCCTACGACAGAGCGGAGCATCTAAGCAATACAACCCAGCCGTCAAAACCAATCCCTGAAAAACATATTTTTCAGACCACTCAGCCCCGTTCTTCCGAAGACCACCTGAAGGAGAAATCCAAACCATCCTCGGAATCCAATACAGATCCTATCGAGCACCATTATCAACTTCAGCTCGGGGTATTCAATAGTTTTGACAACGCGAGTAACCTTGCAGATCGAGTATCTAACGACTTTGATGCCTCCGTAGAAATAAAAAATATCGGGGGCCGGTTTAAAGTGCTATTGGGATACTTTGAGACGAGAGCCGAAGCGGAGCAGAAGAGAGAAGAATTATTGTCCCGGTCCTTCGAAGCTGTCATCTTAAAGATACCATAAGTTCTCCCCATCCCATCCGTACAAAATTTGGATGCAGCTTCCATAAATCCGACAGATTAGAGACATATAAGAGGAGCTTCGAGTGCCATTCTATCTATTCTATCATTTTCCGAGTTTAATTAGGTATGAAATGGTAAAGCCCACATAAGAAGAATGCATTTATTCATCCGGGTTAGAGTTTTTGTCCATTCAAAGTACACAGAACTTAAAGACTTCAATGATTCAAATCACAAAGATGATTATAGAGTCTGTCCCAAGAATTATTTATGCTAAAGGCGTCTCTTATTGCGATATTATCACTTATTGCAAAGCAAGGATTCTAAGGCACCACTGATTTTCCAAAGGGAATAAAATGCGTCAAAAAAAAACAAAAAAATTAAGGGTTCATGCAGCATTTGAGAAACTGAAGTCATTACCTCAGTATGCACAAAGGAATACATGCAAAGTATAGAAATAAGTGATGTGGTTTGTTCGTTAGTTTAATCGATAGCAGAGGAAGGGACGACTAGTGGCGAGCGTAAATACTAACGCACTCCTCTGGGATTTGCGTCCAAAAAGAAGGGGGCTGACCGGCAAACGAGAAGCATTAAAAATTAAGGGTTTTCCCGGATACATATTAAATATAAATAGCATACCTTTGCGCCTGTTTATAAATAAAGGAGAAAAGCGATAATTCCCATGACTAAGACACTATGGATCATTTTTGTTTCATTCTTTGCAATTACAGCCCTTGAGGCGCAGAATCCGGATTGTGTACTTATAGAGACCACTGGAGGCAGATTAGAGCGTTGCAATGAAATCTGCATTGATTTAAAAGTTAGCAACTTCAAAGATATATTAAGTATGCAGTTTTCCTTAAATTGGGATCCGACTGTAATGCGATTAACACGTTTATTTCAATCCTCTTCTCCATTGCCGGCATACACGATTTCCAACAACTTTTTCGCGCTCAATGGTGGTGGTGTTATTCGTTCTTTTTGGGTAGAGCCCAATGACCAAGGACAAACGTTGGCTGATGGGACGGTATTGTGTACGATGTGTTTCAAAGCAGTGGGGCTTCCCGGAGCACAGACAGATGTTCGGGTCGTAGGTTATCCTTTGGCCATAGAATTTCTGGATCCCGATTCAGAAGAAAAATGTTTTATGACAAACTCTCAGCCGGTCACCGTCATTCCCGGCAATAAACTATGCATCAACACCTCTACTTGTGGGGCTGCTTCAGGAGCTAATGACGGCATCATTTCTACAAAAGTAGATGGGGGTAAACCTAACTATACCGTCACCATCACTCCCGGTGGCACATCCAACACCATCAACACCTCCTCAGGCTCCACCACCTTCAATAATTTGGCCCCCGGCACCTACACGATAACTGTAACAGATGCCAACGGAAGTATGGAAACTGAAACCGTCACCGTAGGGGGAAATCCCGTTGTTATTACAACAGAACGTATTATAACCCCTAAATGTAAAGGGGAAACGGGTTCTATTCTTATCTCCATATCCGGAGGGGCGGGGGATTCTTCAACTTTTGGCATTCATTGGATGCCAGGAGATGTCTATGGAAGTAAATACTACAGTAGATTACAACCCGGTATTTACACTGTTACAGTAATAGATTCATTGGGATGTGAGACGACCAAAAGCTTTGATTTGACAAAAGATTTTTTTACTACAAGTCTTAACATCATTGATTCTTCTTCCTGCACCAATAGTCTGGATGGTATCGCACAAGCCAGTGCCAAAGGAGGAAAAGAGTTTCCCGGTGGAGGATATAAATTCTTTTGGAGTCAAAACGGCGACGATGCCAATTGTGACCCTGCGGCCTGCGTCAAATCTATCAATGATAGCATCTCCGGCAAAAATCAATGGGTCATCATCCAGGATGCCAACAATTGTACGGACACTATTTATTATGATGTTCCCAGCAGAAATGAGCTTAAACTCACTTCTACAGAGGTAAAGAACACCCTTTGTCCCGGTGATTCATCCGGAAGTATCACGGTCCGTGCATTGAGCAATAACTCCACAGACAACACCTTTACATTCCAACTCAGCAATGAAACTACCGGCCCGGTCACAACAGGAGTAACCACTAAAAATCAATTCCAAGCCAATAATTTGCCAGCAGGAAGATATTTCTTTTCTGTCAGCGACACGAATGGATGTACCTACATAGACACATTTTTTATCGGCAGTCCCCCTCCTCTGGCTGTCAATACAATCGCAATTGATTCAGCTACGAGTTGCACACCCGGTTTTGATGGATTTATAGAGGTAGGCGGAGCAGGGGGAAATGGCAGGCCCTACCATTATCTTTGGACAACAGGAGATACACTCCCTCGGATTGATAGTCTTCTACCCGGTTCGTATACGGTTACTATAACAGATCCAAATGGATGCAGCATCGAGAAGACCTTCAACATCTCAGGTCCTACCCCACCCCAAATAACAGGATTTGACACGAGCCATGTAACCTGCACCGGTATAGCTGATGGCTCCCTAAATGTACTGTACACAGAAGGCACAGGAACAGTCACAAATTTTCAATGGAGCAACGGGGCTAAGACGCAGACCATCACACAATTAAAAGCCGGGGTATATTACGTTACGATACAAGACGACAACGGATGTATGGATACAGACTCCGTTCTTCTTAAAGAGCCTGCCAAAGCATTGACACTGGACAGCTTCCGGTTGGAACATCCGATCTGCCCGGGAGAATCCAATGGACTAATAGGATTAACCGTCAGTGGAGGAACGCCCAATTACACTTTCAAATGGTCCAATGGGGCGACGACACAATTGCTAGTAGGAGTCCCTGCAGGAGATTATACCGTTACGATATCCGATGCGGGATCCTGTCCTGATGTCGTTCAGACTTTGACATTAGTCGATCCACCGCATATCCGGATTATACCGCTAGATTCCGCTATGGTTAGTTGCAATGATGGCATCACGTGCAATGGGCGCTACGCCATTCAAGCCCAAGCCGGCAAAGATCCATCCATAGGATACAATTTCGAATGGTCCTCCGGCGAAACTTCCTTCGGTGTCAACAGCCACGCCGCTTCACAGCTATGTCAAGGAAAACAATGGGTTGTCATAAGCAATAGTTTCTGCGCAGACACCTTTGAGTTTGAGATTTCCGCTCCTGAAAAAATACAATTGACTCCACAGACGAACATCACACCACCTTCCTGCTATGGAGATCAAGACGCTTCAATTCAGTTGGACATAAGAGGAGGCACACAACCTTATAGAGTTCTATGGAAAGACATGAATGTTAACGGATTCAGCCGATCCAACCTCAAAGCAGGAGTATATTCTTTTTTCATACGAGACAATAATAACTGTGTAGTTCTGGATTCTGTAGAAGTGACCCAACCGGACAGTTTTATTTTATCCGTCAACAAGTTTATCACAAAAACCGTTCGATGCAATGGAGACAATGACGGAATCATCGCCTTAGTCACCAAAGGTGGAAATCCTGGGTCTAAGACCTTCACCTGGTCTCCTAATGTGAGCACGGACTCCATCGCGAAGGGCTTAATGGAAGGTACTTATTTTATTACTTCAATGGATAGTAAAGGATGCCGGGATACCTTAACGGTGGTATTGGATGCGCCCCCGGCGATTAATTATGTGCTAGACCCGATTGTCCCCCCACTGTGTTATGGCGATAAAACGACAATTGTGGTTACCCAAGCAAGTGGAGGGAATGGACCTAAATTTAGCTATGCGGTTAATAAAGGTGAGACACACGACATTAATGAATCAACAGAGGTATTCCCTGGAGATTACCAGATTTCGGTATTTGACTCTAAAGGATGCGCTAGGGATACTATGGTATCCATTCCATCTCCCAGACAACTCGATATCACTTTTGATCCACCGGAGGTAGAGTTAGAACTTGGAGATTCTGCAACGATTTGTATTACCTCTGATGTCAGACCAGAAGATCAAATTACCTGGGTTCCTTCCGGAAGAGTAATTAACAATGGCAAATGTATTGTCGTTTCTGATGCTCAAAACAATGTTTATAAAGCCATTCTAAGAGACAAAAATGGCTGTGAAACTGAAAAGTCTATTAATATCATTGTCATCAACCGCGGAAGGGTGTTCATACCGAATGTGATGACCCAAGAAGGGCCCAATAGCATTTTTAAAGTCTATGCCGGTAAAGGGGTGCGCTCTATTGATTTTATGCGCATTTACGACAGATGGGGGGAATTGGTGTATGAGCAAAAAAATCTGGACAGCGAACGCGACGGATGGAATGGAGGCCTTAAAAATAGCTCGAAAAAGATGCTACCCGGGGTCTACGTATATCTCGTGCAAGTCACCTTCCTCAATGGAGAAACACAGCTCTTCCGGGGAGATGTAACCCTCCTTAGATAAATCCCCTTAACCTTTGTCAAAGGGTGACTGCCATCACATTATTATCAGGATTTCGTCCTTATATTTGTAGTTCAATAAAACAAATACTATGGCTACAAAAAAAGGTTCTTTCAAAGACCTCATCAAGAGTAAAAAGCCCGTTTTAGTTGATTTTTCAGCGGCATGGTGTGGCCCTTGTAAAGCGATGGCTCCGGTTCTCAAACAAGTTTCCGCGAAAGTGGGAGACCGTGCTAGAATCGTCAAAATAGATGTTGACAAAAATCCATCTATTGCCTCTAAATACTCTATAAGGGGAGTCCCGACGTTCATCCTATTTAAGAATGGTAAGCAACTTTGGCGAGCTTCCGGCATGCAATCGGCTGCACAAATCGAACAAGTCATCAATCAGGCACTCTAAATCCTAATTTTCACGGAGGGAGCAAACCGCTTGAAGGGTAGCAGATATTGGGAAGAACGGCAGTAGCGACTCTGGGTTAAGTTATAAGTAGTACTCCCTCCAAGAAGCTAGTTTTTTTGTTGTAGAAGCGCTATCAATGAGGAGTTCCGGTTTTTCTCTAAATGGGAGAAAATGCTAGGAGTAACTATGGCGCTCCTCATTTCATTTGCAGAAATAATTACACCGGTGCTCTCCCCAATAATTTGAATTTGTGATTATAGCGGCAATAAAATTCCTGTTTATTTCACGATATAAATCCGTGCAACGCCTTTTCCTTTCAAGGTCAAAAAATACTCCCCCGGAATCAAATTCGACAAATCCATACTAGTTGATCGAATAATCCCGGTTTGAATTACATTTCCAAAACGAGTACTCAACTTATAGGGTCTGTTTACACCATCCTCCGGCAATCGGATACTGGTCGCCGTCGGATTGGGATAACAATATAGATAATGCTTAAGATATATTGGATCGCTGAGATGGGTTGTAGTTACATATTCATAAGCTCCTATATCTATCCCATTGCCCTGTGGCCTTTGCGTCCCCATATAATCAAGAGCAGGTGCCTGATCTGGTGTCGCAGCATCTATACAAGGACTCCTGGAAAGCAAATGATAATCCCGAGAGTCTCGATTAGACCATACTGGATCCATTGAGATATTTCCGTCCCCTATTGGTGTTGAGAAACCATTGTCATAAAAATCACAATGCGAATAATCAAAGCCGGCCGGCTGATCTCCCGTCAATAATTGCCTCACCCCAGTAATTATACAATTCGTAAAATGATTGGCCGAATTGGGCCTTTCAGAATTCATGAGATAAAGGGACGAATCAATTGTACAATTTATTATGAAATTGCTATCTGCAGGAGCACTATTGTAAAAGTAGGGATTTAAATCAACAACCCACTGGGTATTTCTAAAAATACAATTGGTGAATCGATTCAACTTTCCGCAGAAATCTGCATCTTCTCCTGCCAGTAAAAAACGAATTCCTGCTGCACAGTTTTCCGCCTTACAAGCATCGAATACATTATAACTAGCTCCTTCTCGTATCATAAAAGCGGAGACATCATCTGATATTCCTCCCAAGGCTTCGCAATGCCGAAAGGTATTCCGGCGCACTTGCGACCAACGGACACTAAAGCACCCCCCAATCATATTTTTCACCTTACAATCCACAAATAAGTTCTGCTCGCCCTGTTCTTTGATCTCGAATCCATGCCCTACATCTTCGAGATCCCCAACCCGTTCTGCATAGCAACGTTGTACGAGATTACTATCTCCCTTGAGAACGATGTAATAATCCATAGAAGTATAGCTTCCATCCGCCGTGAGCAAACTTTCATCACTATAGACCCGACTGTCTACGATTCGATTGTGGTCGCCCCAAACATCCATTCCTGCGCCTGTCGCATTGACCACCAAACAGTTTCTAATCGTATTTCCATTAGCCTCTTTCAGTGCGATAGCTGTCGAGTATTCCCACCCGATATCTTTCATGAAAATATTCTCTAACATGTGATGAGATTGAATCGACGTCGAATTCCAAATACTGATTCCCCCTAAACTATTGGCTATTTGTATATTCTTGAAAGTAATATTATAACTATCCGAAATGTTGATGCCCTCCCCCTTTGTCCGATCCCCCGGATTCAATAGAGGCATCCTGGTCGCATCTACATCATCTCCATACTCAAAGGGAAAATCTTCTATATCACCTGGCACTTTACGGTATCCTATAAAGGATATTCGGGCATCATCCGGAGAGTAATTTTTCTCCACAAAAACTTCTTCCATCCCATAATCTCCTGCTTTGATGAATACCGTATCTCCGGCGCCTACAGGACTAGAAGCAGATGCAGCATAACGCATTGTACGCCATGCCGTAGCTTCTGTTTTGCCATCTTGGTCATCCTTGCCGGATGTTGCCACAAAGTAAGTAGATTGTCCCAAGGCGAGTCGGGTACAGAGGAAAAATACTAATAAATGTATATGCCTATTCATCGCATTATGCGTTTAAAATTTTAAGTAATAAATGGAATAAAAGGTATAAATATAAGAGTGACAACTAATCACAAAGGTATTAAAAGTATATTAATTTTATTTGATTTTAAGATGCTTAGTACATTCTTACAAATCCTCCAAATGCTAAATTAAACTAGCACCTATCCCCTTTCAAATGATTCCCTTTAAGTAATATAGACGAGGTAAAGATCCACCTATTAAAACACACCAATATAGCCCTCATTGAACGTAAAAAATGAACAAAAACTATCAAAGATTGTACTATATTTAAGATTTACAACTAAGCACGCAATGTGCAGTTTCAATTTCATTAGAACTAGACAAACTATACAAAATGAAGGGATCTTTTCCATCCATTGAGCGGGTCTGGGTGTATGCTTCACCTCGACCATTTACAGAAGCAGAAATACAAAAAATACATCAAGCGACCAAGGCCTTTCTAACAGACTGGGCAGATCATGGGGTTTTGCTACAATCCGATTATGATCTTTTATATGATCGCTTTATCATCCTGAGAGGAAAGAATCCTCAAGGTAGAGTAGATGGTTGTGCCATTGATTCTTCCATTCACTTCATGCAACAGCTCGGAGCGGAATTGGGCATAAATCTAATTGATCGCATGACTTTCTATTACCTTAAAGATGGTAAAGCCCATAGCGTAAGTCGAGAGGATCTTCCCAAGTTGATCAATACAAGCGAAATTGATGAAAACACTTTGTTTTTCAACACGCTGGTACAGACCAAGGACGATTACGAGCAGAAATGGTTGATTCCATTCAAAGACCATTGGGTAAAACGCCTATTGCCTTCTTCTGTGGTCTTGGGCTCTTAGCGCCTTCCACATCCATCATTCTTTTATTGCAATAGAGATGGATACGGTTTATTGTTTTTACGGTATTGACTCTAAACGAGTCACACAGGCAGTACGCAATAATATTATGCCGTGCTTTCGCTTCCCTCATCACATTCCTTGTGTGTAGGCTATTTTGCTATTCACAGTTTCAATTTGGTCGTCTTTTCTCCCTTAATTAGAATTATTTCGTACTTTTGTTCTCCCTTAAATACCCCTTAAGGAAGGGGAATGCCGCAGTGGTGGAATTGGTAGACACGCACGTTTCAGGGGCGTGTGGTCGTAAGACTGTGAGGGTTCGAGTCCCTCCTGCGGCACAATATCTAAACTTTAGCTTTCCTTAGTTCTTATTTATAAAACTTGTGTCCTAACCTCTCATAATAATAGATGATCAGAGGCACATGACAACTCATATCGATTTCCTCTCAAAACTCAGAAATACAGAATTATGCGTTTAAATTTTCTACTTGCCCTCTATGTCCTCCTCCTTTTATTTACATCTTGCCAACACGACACCTCTTTTTCATCTAAAAACACCCATTGGGTTAAGTCCGCTCATTTTTATGAAATCCCACTTCAACACCTCTCGCATGATGCCCCTTTGAAATATCTATCTCACAAATTACTTCCCCATCTAACGGCGATTGGAGCAACTGCTATGGTACTGCCTCCTATGATGGATAGGCTTCCTCTAGAACGGGATACTTCGGGAAAATACCTTTACCCTATCTGCGATATGCGCGCTCTACTTCCACCGTATGGGACGATGGATAGCCTTTACCATTTCATACAAAAAGCACACAAAAACACTTTAAAAGTATTGATGGAAGTCCCATTAGATTATATAGGGAATTGTGACAAAAGTCTACAAGGCACTTTATTGACGCCTCATACGCTTAAGCGAGATATGAACGATAAAAAAGCGTTTAGCCAATTGGTTAAGGTGCTGCTTGCTTGGGCTAAAAAAACGGATTTGGATGGATTTGTCCTTCAAGGTTGGCAGAAAGTCCCTGAATCTATTCGCCAGTCTATTTATCAAACTTTCAGTGAAAAAGGTCTGGCGTTAATCGCTGATTCTGACGGAGGGACCTATCCTTCTCCATTGACAGCAGACGGGTATTTAAACTACGCGTTATACGATGCCTTGCGTGCAGTAGCAACAGGACTTCAAAAAGTAAATATACTTGATTCCTATATCTTGGATACGGCGGCTCATCCTGTTTCCATTGGCTTTACTTCGACCTTAGCAATTAACCGTAAGGAGGGGACGTTTACGAGGCGTTTTCAACGCGCCGGCAAGTCCCTCACTGAATTCGTCCTTCACACTCAACGCGCTTCCTGGCTCTTGGCCGGGCAAGAGTTGCCCATGACTTCAGCCTATACTCCGGGAAGGACTATACAACAAAACCAAAACTGGTATCGTGGGGCATATCAAGACGACTTTCGCAGCGTTTGGAAAGCCCCTGACGCCAATCCTGCTCTTCGCTTTCTCCCCAACACCCGGAACCGAATAATCGATGTAGGCAATGATCGGATCATCGCCTTCGAAAAAAAGTGGAAAGGTTACCGATGGGTAGGGATTTTCAACCTGAGTGACAGCCTTCAAGTCATGGTCCCCACCGAAAATATAATGAATATCAACGCTTATCCACTAGAGACCAGTATAGCGATGCATAAGTCGGATTCTTTTAAGCTAAGTCGCTGGCAAAATCTACTGCTCACCAAGCATTAATCTCTCATCATGAAGTTTGAACTCTGGCAAATCGATAAAACGAAGGATAAAAACTTAGCGCTCGCCATAGATAAGCTTTTAGCAAGACTTCAACCCCTTCATCCTTTATCTCTAAAAACCATCAAAGGAGGTGCCAACAAAGGACTTTCACCTCAGCAAATCAAGGAGCGACAAGGACAAACCATACTCGATCTTCTACAGCCCGCTGATTATCTTATTCTACTGGATGAAAAAGGCACGTTATCCGACTCTCGGTCTTTCGCACGAAAGATAGAACGATGGCGGGATATGCCTACCAAGAGAGGGGTTTTTCTTATCGGAGGGGCTTACGGGTTCTCCCCGACCCTCTACAAACGAGCGCAACAAAAGCTCAGCCTCTCCCCTATGACATTTACTCATCAACTCATCCGGTTGATTTTTATGGAACAAATCTACCGAGCTTTCACAATTATTCATAACTTGCCCTACCATAACGAATAAATACGTCTTCTATGTCCATGACCCTACTCATCACCGCCATTACAGGAATCATCTCTTTTATTGGCTTCAACTCCCCCCTAATCATCCAGCGGCTAAAGCATTACCCCGTAAGGGAGTGGCACAATGGAGAATGGTATCGCCTCCTTACGTGTAGCCTTGTACACGGTGGTTGGATGCATCTTCTCGTCAATATGTTCGTCTTATGGCAATTTGGTGGTCAGATAGAGCGCATCCTTGAGTATCGTTATCCTGAGACAGGACGTTGGGCCTATCTAATCATCTACCTCGCTACCGTAGCCCTTGCCAATATTCCTACTTCCATACAGAATAAAGACAACCCCAATTATTCCGCCATCGGAGCATCCGGAGGTGTCGCAGGCATTGTTTTTATGTACATCTTGTTCTACCCCTGGCAAATGCTTTACATCTATGGAATCCTTCCGATTCCCGGGATCGTTGCTGCTTTTTTATATCTAGGCTACTCGATTTGGGCCTCCAAAAATTCACAAGACAATATCGACCATTTGGCACATCTTTACGGTTCCGTTATTGGGCCTATTCTACTCATCCTATATATGCCCGATGCGATACAAATATTTCTTCGAGAACTACTTTGAATTAGTTGGAGATTTTGCAGGTATGAAATAAGCATTAAGTCTATTAATCATAATGATCACACAGAGATAGAACTACCGAGTCTACTAATTAAAATCGAGTGTGCTTTTTTTGAAAGGGAATACTTCTTTTTCTTTGGTTAAATTTTAAATTATTGCTTTCAATGATCGGTCGGCGGATCTTCTACGACTGCGCTTTTTACCCTCAAAATCAAGTATTTCCCCTCATCGTCATCCCCCGCTTTGTCTCCTTGGCGAAATACCAGTATTTCTCCCAAGTGCCCCTCGCTACGAATTCAAATACATGAATTGGGATAAATCTCATCAAAAAGATGCTCTATCATTCATTCCGCTCGAGTTAGGTTCGATTTTTATCGTACAGAGAAATTTAGACGAGATAAAAAGGCAATTACTATCTGAATTTCATGTAATTTTACGCGCTTAATAAAAAAAACAAAAATACGTTCCTTATAAGCCACCGTTCTTTTGGCCATAAGAAAGCAGAGTATTGAGATAAAGTTGGAACCTGTTCATGTAAATATACGGACAACTAATAAAAACAAATAAATTAATAGATGAAAGACGATCTCCGGTTAATAGAAGAATCCGCCACTGCATTCGCTGAAAAAGAAATTGCTCCTCATGTTATGGAATGGGATGAAAGTCAGCATTTTCCGATAGAGGTATTTCGAAAAATGGGAGCGCATGGGTTCATGGGGGTACTGGTTCCAGAAGAATATGGCGGTTCCGGATTGGGCTATCAGGAATACGTCAGTATCATCGACCGTATATCCAGGGTTGATCCTTCCATTGGACTGTCTTTGGCCGCACATAATTCGCTTTGTACAAACCACATATTGGAATTCGCCAATGAAGAGCAAAAGCAAAAATACTTACCCAAACTCGCTTCAGGCCAATGGATTGGTGCCTGGGGGTTGACCGAGCCGGGAACAGGTAGTGATGCCATGCGAATGGCTTGTGTCGCGGAAAAAGAGGGAGACTACTTCGTCATTAATGGTATGAAAAATTTTATCACTCACGGCATTTCAGGAGATGTTCTCGTATTGCTTGCACGTACGGGTGAACTATTGGATAAACACGGAATATCGGCTTTTATTATTGAGAAAGGGACACCCGGTTTTATCCCCTCCAAGAAAGAAAACAAATTGGGGATGCGAGCTTCAGAGACAGCTCAGATTATGTTTGAAGATTGTCGGATACATCGCGATCAAATGATAGGTGAAGAAGGAATGGGATTTATCCAGGCGATGAAGATATTAGACGGGGGCAGAATCTCTATCGCCGCTCTATCGTTAGGCATTGCCAAAGGCGCATATGAAGCAGCCGTCCAATATTCCAAGGAAAGAGAACAATTTGGTCAACCGATCTCTTCCTTCCAAGGGATCAGCTTCAAACTTGCACAAATGGCCACAAAAATAGAAGCTGCAGAACTCCTCATTCGCAAGTCGGCTGACCTCAAAAATCGGGGTAAAAAGGTAACCACAGATTCAGCAATGGCGAAGTATTACGCATCTGAAATCTGTGTTGAAATCTCTACGGATGGGGTCCAAATACACGGAGGCTATGGATACACCAAGGACTATCGAGCCGAGAAATATTACCGCGACTCCAAACTTTGTACAATCGGAGAGGGAACGACAGAAATCCAAAAACTAGTAATTTCCAGAAATATCCTAAAAGGGTAATTCCAAATATTATTTCATACTACAACTACCTATATTGAGTTTAATAGAAGAACTGCAAAAGCGACGTACATTTGGTATCGTGAGTCATCCCGATGCAGGAAAAACTACTTTGACAGAAAAGCTCTTACTCTTTGGAGGGGCTATTCAAACTGCGGGAGCAGTCAAATCCAATAAGATAAAAAAACATGCTACTTCCGATTTTATGGAAATCGAAAAGCAAAGGGGAATCTCTGTCGCTACTTCCGTCATGGCTTTCCACTATGGGGGCAAAAAAATCAATATCTTAGATACTCCCGGACATAAGGATTTTGCAGAAGATACCTTTCGTACACTTACAGCCGTAGATAGTGCTATAGTCGTCATTGATGTGGCAAAAGGGGTCGAGGAACAAACTGAAAAACTCGTAGAAGTCTGCAGGATGCGTGATACTCCGATGATTGTCTTTATTAACAAATTAGATCGCGAAGGGAAAGATGGATTTGATCTCTTAGATGAGATCGAAGAAAAACTCAAGCTGAAGGTAATCCCATTGAGTTGGCCGATCGGTATGGGACAACGGTTCAAAGGAGTGTACAATGTATACAAGGAAGAACTCGTACTATTTCAACCGCACGGCAAACAATCGGAGGAAGAAACAATAAGACTTACAGATATCACTTCTGATGCCCTTTCCCCGCATATTGGCCAGGAAGCAGCAGAGGAACTCATTGAGGAGATGCATATCATTCGGGAGGTTTATGACCGCTTTGACCGTCAAGCTTATTTGGAAGGAAAAATCTCTCCTGTCTTTTTTGGCTCTGCCGTCAACAATTTCGGAGTGAAGGAATTATTGGATTGTTATATTGACATTTCCCCTACCCCTTTGCCGCGAAAAGCTGAAGAACGGGTAGTCCATCCGGAAGAACCTAAATTTAGTGGCTTTGTATTTAAAATTCATGCTAACATTGACCCCAAACATAGGGATCGAATTGCTTTTTTACGCATCGTCTCCGGCACTTTCCGACGCAATACCAACTACCAACACATTCGGCTGGACAAAAAGATCAAATTCTCCAACCCCACTTCCTTTATGGCCGCTAAAAAAGAGATTATTGACGATGCATTTCCCGGAGATATCGTAGGCTTATACGACTCAGGCAATTTTAAGATCGGTGACACCCTTACCGAAGGAGAAATGCTTCACTTTACAGGAATTCCAAGTTTCTCACCTGAGCTCTTTCGCTTTGTCAACAATGCAGATCCTATGAAATACAAACAACTCGCAAAGGGATTGGACCAATTGATGGACGAAGGGGTAGCCCAGCTATTTACCCTAAAGGATTCGGGTCGAAAGATAATTGGAACAGTAGGCTCTTTGCAGTTTGATGTTATCCAATACAGGCTGGAACACGAATACGGAGCTAAGTGTACCTATGAACCACATCGCATCTACAAAGCACTTTGGGTTACATCTGACAATGAAGCTGCCCTTAAAGCCTTTATGGAACGCCGAAGGCGAGACATCGCTTATGATAAAGATGGAAAACTCGTCTACCTTGCTGAATCCAAATGGTCTCTTAAATTAGCCCAAGATAATCATCCTGAGGTCCAGTTTAGAACTACCAGCGAAATAGTAGAAAAATCAGTGTAATGCCTCCCTGTACTTATGGGAACAACAAAGGGTATCCGCCCTATTTGTAAATTCTATAAATGGCTAAACTCCGATCCAAATTGTATAACTAAAAAGCCCGAATCCTCTTGGATTCAGGCTTTTTAGTTAATCTATTATAAATGTCCTTCAAATTTAGAATTTATAGCGTGCACCTAATTTTACTACAGTTCCATTAAAACCAAACTGATTCACCTCCCAGGGATATTTGAATCTTCCCCCTAGATCCGTAACAAAATCACCCTTCGTATCGATGACATCAGGATAGACATTTAAAAGGTTATTAACCGTAAGGTTCAAGCCCAAGCTTGAGTTGATCGAATATCCCAATAACAAATCCGTAATGACTTTGGGAGAGAAAGTTTGATCCTTACTCGGATCCGTAGCATGCTGCCAGGTGACCGCGCCAAAGTACGTATTGTTCAAAGTGGCTTTAAGACTGCCCAATTTATAGGATAATCCAAATAGGGCTTTTATTTTAGGTCTTGCCAAGGTAACTCGAGATTGCTCTTTTCTATTGAAAATCTCATATCCGACCTCTCCAACAACTCCCGGGCTTGCAATGTCCTTGTTCAAGATTACCGTTTCATTCCAATTGGCGGATAAAACAGCACCCAACTTATCCCCTTGGTAATCCAATACCACATCCAATCCGTTGGTCTTTGTATCCAGGGCATTAACAAAGTACTTTATACTTGTTACATTGTTAGCGATCAGGATTTTCTCAACGGGATTCACCGAATTATCATCGCCGTCAAATCCTATCTCACCGGTAAATAATACTCTGTTTCGAACTTTGATATTATAGTAATCTACCGCCAAGGAAACATTATCTTCTATTCGATAAGTTAACCCAGCTGCGATATTAAAAGATTTCTCTGCATCTAAGCTAGGAACACCTAGTCCTTTGATAACATCCGAGACGTTATTAAATGTTCCCTGATTGGAAACCGTACCTCCTGATACCAGGGTTTGCACATTACTCAAGTAAATCTGATGCAAAGAGGGAGCTCTAAAACCTGTACTGACAGAAGCCCTCACCGCTGCATTCTTATCCATGAAAAACTGTCTAGCATTTACTTTCCAAGAGACATTGCTTCCAAAATCGGAGAAATTCTCATATCTCACTGCTCCCCCTAACAGGGTATTATCACTGAGGTCATAATCTGCTCCAGCATAAACTCCGAGATTATTTCTCTTGGCATTCACTTCATTGCTCGGTTGTAATCCAGGGAAAGATTGGGCACCACCCCCTACGTAAGACTCTTCTTGTCCAGCCTTCACGTCAAAGGTCTCCTGTCTAACCTCGGTTCCCAAGGAAACAGATAATTTACCAAACTCCTTATACAAATCCCAGTTGCCCAAGATATTGCCAAATTTATAGGCTCCGGCATCAAAAGAGGTCGGACTATTGGGTAAAAGAGATACATTAATCGTATTGCCAATAAGGTATCCTACAGAGTTAGAACCGGATGTAATACTCAGGTCAGAGTTCCAACCCATGATATTATTCTTCGTTCCAATGGAGAGGGTATGGTCTAAAATACTGGTCTCAAATGTGGGTTGAAACCCTTGATATGTCTGTCCATCAGGAGTTAACAATCCCGCATCATCTGTAATCCAATAGGGAGCACGATAGAGGGCAAAAGACTTGCCATTTCGCTTGGTCACACCGGCCAATGCATAAAATTCACCACTGCTACCATAAGGCATTTTGAAATTGACCATCCCGGCATATTTATCATACGCAGGCTGTCCTACGGTCATCCCCAAGTCAGGATTATCTTTAATCCAAGGATGCGTACCGTCTAAAAGGGATTGGTCACCAAAAATAGTTCCGAATAACAAATCGTTTCCGGGAGTTCCTGACCTATCCGTATAATCTTGGTGATAATAAGATCCGGTCAAATTCAATGTACCGTTTCCAAGTTTAAAACCTTTATTTACCCCTGCATCATAGGTCAACCCATCCCCTGCAGTAGTAATACCTGAATTGAGTGTGATGGTGCCGTCTGTACTTTCCTTCAACACGATATTAATAACTCCAGCAATAGCATCAGAACCATACTGGGCAGCAGCTCCATCCCTGAGGACTTCAACTCGTTCAATGGCTTCGGAGGGAATACTTTTCATATCTGTTCCAACTTCCCCTTTACCCGGAGTATCATTGACATAGACTAAAGCACTTTGATTTTTTCTCTTCCCATTGACAAGAACTAAGGTTCGGGAAGGGCCGAGATTTCTCAATTCACTGGGATCAAAATGTGCAGTAGCATCTGAAATTGTCTGATTACTGGAGTTGTACGATGGCACCTTGTAATTGAGCATTTGGTCGACAGTAGACTGTCCACTCTGTCTAAGGTCCTCGGCATTTATATTGTCAATAGCAACCGGACTTCCCAATACCGTTCTAGGCTTTCCTCTAGAACCTGTTACGACCACTACATCCAGAGGAGTCCCTGCCAATAGGGTGATCTCAACAGACGGTGACTTCGCTTCAAACTCTATCTGCTTATATCCGGTATAACTGACAATCAATGTCGTCGGCATTTGGTCAACATTGAGCTGAAAAGCTCCATTTTCATCCGTAACAGTTCCATGGTTCGTACCTTTGACAAGTACCGTCGCACCCAATAATGGAGATCCGGCGTCATCCATTACAGTCCCGGTTAATACTTGAGCAAAGGCCCCATTCAATCCAAAACATAACACAACTAAAATAAAAGTAAAAATCCTTTTCATAACTATTAGATTTGGTTGATAATAAATATATAAAATCTCTCTATTTAAATACTATAGTATAAGAGGTTAACCTGACAAAACACTGGAAATACCTATTCATAAGTTGCCCCTCTAATTCAAATTAGAAGCGTAAATATATTATATTTTTTCAAACATTCGTTTTTTCAACTTGAAAATCAACAAAAATATCCGCTACAAGATGTCGATTTCTTCAAGTCCGCTCCTTCCACACCCCTTTCTTTACCATTTCATACCAATATAGTATAATACTATCCAGTATATCATATTAAATATTTTCGGCATGTGTTTTGTAGTAATTACACATAAGAATTTATCTTAATATGAAAAGTAAAAACAGTCCTTACTTCAACGGTCCTTCTGCTCTGCTTTATCCTAAAGGTAAAGTATTGTTTTCTATGGTATTAGGATTAACTCTAATCCTGAACGGATCCCTCTTCGGACAAGCCATCGAGAAAGGAATGGCGGTGGTCACCCAATACGCAGATACGAACAACACTTCGAATCTGGTGGCGCGATTGTTTGATACGAGAAATAACACCTATGCTCCCAAAGGGCAAGATTGGCTTGCCCAGTCTCCTCAAATTGATATTACGCCTTCCTCTTGGACATTAGCCAATTTAGGGGAGGTTTTTGGAATTTCTATTGACAGTATCGGCAATGTCTATTTTGCTGCGAGCGACATCTATCACATGGACAGTGTCCTTGCCACAGATTACAAAAGTTATCATGGTCCTGCCGGTTCGGCGGGAATTTACCGTGCAGATGCCGCTGTCCTATCCAACATTAATGCGATGATAGGGACAACTAATGCTCCAACCTCCTACCCTGTTCCAACGACAATGATTCCCAATACCGGTGGGATCGGCAATGGAATTGGCAATCTTACTTACGACCAAAAGCATCATCAATTATTTGCCAGCAATCTGGAAGATGGAAGAATTTACCGCATAGATCTCAAACAATCTCCCCCACAGGTAGTAAGCATATATGATCCACTTGCTCCTGACGATGGCCAAGCCGGTATCGCCCCCAGGCAAGAACAGATTTGGGGTCTGGGCATCCATACCGACACGCAGGGCATTACCAAATTATATTTTTCCAGAAGAGGATTACCGCCTTCTATTCCGACTGAAATTCACACATTACCCTTACAATCTAATGGTGAATTTGGGGGTAACAGCCTCTACGACAAGGGTATATACAGGGGGGGGAGTCAAGTAGTTATCTCCCTGAACTCTCCTACTTCCGATACTTCAAAAATAACAGACATTGCATTTGCCGAAGATGGGAGGATGTTGCTTGCCGAAAGAGGGCATCCACATCGAGCCTCTGTCTATGAATATAGATTCAATGGAACGATCTGGACGCCTACTTCACACAACTTCTATGTGGGGGGCTTCCACCTCCTTCAAGGCGTAAACGGAAGTAACGCAGCCGGAGGGGTCGATTATGGATACAAACAACAGGGCAATAATGTATACGGACATTGTGATTCTACCGTATGGGTCACTGCCAATTATCTGTTAACACCATCGTCTGGTTCCGGTTTTTATTATGGAATTGAAGGAATTTCAGCAGGTGGCAATCGCCCCATTACCCAAGGGACCAAAGGCAATGGCTTTACAGACTGGGTCATCGACCTGGATGCCTCCAGCAATTCTTACCTTCCTTTAGGCGATGTGGAGATATACCGCTCCTCTTGTGCTACTTCATGGAAAGGGCCGATTAATCATATTCTTGCCTGCAATGATCTCTTACAAGTATCTCTAGGTATAGATGGCACCATTCAGCTCAATGCGGACATTGTAACACAAGGAAGGGGTACAAACCCATGCTGGGTTTTTGAAGTTTTCACTCCGAATGGAGATGTCATCCCCAATGCCTTACTCACTTGTGAATGGGTAGGTCAAACACTGGATTACCAGGTTAGAGACACCTGCACCAATAATTCCTGTTGGGGAAGTATAAAACTAGAGGATAAATATACCCCACCTATACTTTGCAAGACAGATACGATACGGTGCCATAATAGCCTTTTACCGGACAGTATTGGGTTCCCCATTCCTTCATCTGCCATAGCGATTCCAACCCAAGACCCGCAGCGATTCATCATTGAAAACTGGGATTCATGTGGCGAAGTGACGCTCTGGTATTCAGACCAGCGGATTGAGGATTTTAGTTGTGCCTCTGAATATAAAGTTATTGTCCGTCAGTGGAATTCTCAAGACATTCACGGCAACACAAACCGATGCTTTGACACTATACGTATCAAAAGACCTACTTTTACGGAGGATCTAATACCCCTCCAAGACACTATCTTATCTTGCGATGGGCACTGGGCGCAACTTCCCAATGGTGCGCCGGATCCTTCTGTAACCGGTCGTCCGATCTTAGAGGGTTGTGACTGGATCAACAGCAAGTTCAAAGATGATATTACCCTTACTTGCGGTGAGGCATTTCGGATTCTTCGCAAATGGACTTTAACCGACTGGTGTGGGAAAGGAGCCAATAAAGTTAAAGAAATATACCAATCGATAGAAATAAGAGACGATGTGCCCCCAAAGTTGACTTGCCCAAACATCAACCAACCCATCGACACCATAAGTACGAACAGATATAGTTGTTCGGCTAATTACGAACTCCCTATACCTAACCGATCTCCACAGGGAATAATAGTGACCGATAATTGTTCTGACTGGCAATACCGAATAAAATACATCCCCCCTCGTAAAACACAACCCCAAGTTCCTGATGAAGCAGCTTCTCGTTGGCTGGGTAGTTTTAAAAGAGCGACAGAAGGTCCCTTCTATGTGACAGGATTAGGTTTAGGATCTCATTGGTTTGAGTATGAAATAAAAGATGATTGCGGCAACAGAAACACTTGCCGAATACTTGTGTACGTCGCAGACCTCATCCCTCCGGATATTGTATGTGAAGGACATACCCAAATCTCTCTCAACGATGTAGGAACACACCGGCTATATGCTTCTTCCATCGACGATGGGACAACAGACAACTGTGGATTGGACCGCTTTCTTATCCGCCGTGCAGATAGAATATCCCACTGTGGACAATCGAACGCCTCTTTTCAAGCGTTCACTACCTTCTGCTGTGAAGACGTCGGAAAGACCATAATGGTAGAGTTATTAGCGATTGATCAAGCGGGGAATAAAGCCTCTTGCATGGTAGATGTAAGTGTGTCGGAAAAATACCCACCCGTCATTATACCCCCCACAGATCTCACGATAGATTGCAGATTTGATTATGATCCGGAGGACTTGGGTAGCTACTTTGGCAAGATAGCCCTAGATGAAAGTAGGAGAAAAGAAATACATCTAAGAAAGGACAATCACTACTCTGCTTCCAATGATTGGTATGCAGGTATAGATGGATTGGCTACAGATAACTGTGGGCCGATAACGCTTAGAGATACTGCCATTTTTGATTTAGAATGTAAAACCGGCACCATAAGACGTATTTTTTATGCTACAGATGCAGCTATGCTCAAGGATTCTGCTGTACAGATTATCACGATCGAAGACCTTACTCCTTTTACAGAAAAGGACATTCACTGGCCGGCAGACATCTTAGATGATCCCTTTGAGACAGATTGTATTAATGGGATTACGACCGATCCCTCCACCCGTACAAGGGTAGACAGCGCATATGGATATCGCAATCTGGATTGTGCCCATATAGCCGTCACCTATTCAGACAAGATCTTTGTACAGGAGGAAGGTGCCTGTTATAAAATTGCGAGAACATGGACTGTTGTTGACTGGTGTACCTTCGAGCAAAATAATAGACAACAATGGGTGTACACCCAATTGATAAAGGTTGCGAACCACACTCCACCTGTAATTGCTCCCGCAACTTGCGAGGACACGGTAGTCTGTGATTCTTCTTCTTATTCAGTAGGAGGAACATGTACAAATTCAATCCATTTCATACCAAAAGCAACAGACGATTGTACACCTAGCGATCAATTAAAATGGAGTTATAGATTGGATATCGGAAACTCAGGCACTTTTGGCACATTGAAACAATCCTCACAATTATTCGAAGCTCTACCTACCGGCACACATCGTGTCAAATGGTATGTAGAAGACGCCTGTGGGAATATCAGTTCTTGTATCAAAAAAATAGAAATACAGGATTGTAAGCCTCCCACTCCTTACTGCAGGGATCAAATCGTAACGGTGCCTATGTCAAGTTCCGGAACGGTATCTATCTCCGCAAAACAGTTTGATTTGGGTGCCAGCGATAATTGTACTCCTTCAGAAGATTTGATTTTTTCCTTTACAGAAGATGGCAATACCCCACAGATTGTTCTCTCTTGCTCTGACCTACGAGGTCGTCAGACAATGGACACTACTCTTACGGTATACGTGATAGACAATTCCGGGAATAGTGATTTCTGTACGGTAGAAGTACGACTACAAGCAAATGACAATTGCAAATCCGAAAATATAACCCTTTCCGGTAAGGTAGAACAATACAATGGAGTAAGCATTCCCGATATTGAAATAAGCGTATACTCCCAGGGCGCCAACCAACCGATTTACCAAAAGAAAGTAGATGGAGCCTACATTTTCGAAGGGCTGAGGCCCAACAATACCTATGAATTACATGCCCGACAGCAATCCAATTGGAAAGACGGAATCAATACACGCGACCTCGTATATATCCAAAAATACTTGCTCAACAAATTGGATTTTGATGAAGCTTGGAGATTTATCGCTGCCGATGCCAATGGGTCCAATACGATAAGTACAGCGGATATATCCGTTATCAAAAAACTAATTCTAGGGAGAACCAACCGATTTAAAAAAACGGATTCATGGGCACTTTACGATGCCAACATTGAATGGCACAATATTAATAAATTGCGTTCAAAAAAAGGACTCCTCAGGGTAAATGCACAAGATGAGGATATTTCCGGTCTTAACTGGATAGGAATTAAAGTTGGGGATGTGACGGGAGATAGAAATGGACTTAGAAGTGACCCAACAGAAAATATTAATTTAAAAATCGAAGTAAAATCCAATCCGGAAAAGAATGAACTGGCCTTCGTTGCTAAGTCTGAGTATAATGTAGAAGGCCTTCAAGGCACCTTTACGCTGCCTGGCAATATTAAAGCATTAAAAGGAGCTACACTACCCCTCTTTACGGATGATTATGCGCTGTATCCGGAGGGAACTTTCACACTGGCTTGGTTTACCGCCAACGGCCTTGAGATAGGTTATGGAGATACACTTTTCACTGTTCTAGTCGAACCATTTGCGTCCGAATCAAAAACCGTAATATTAGGAGATGCCATCACCACTAATTTGGTCTTTGGTCAGGATGGTTCAGCAGGGAGATTAATCCAAGTAAACACGACGTCAACCGAGATTAAAAACTTGACACTCTTCCCGTGCTATCCGAATCCAGCAGGAAAAGAAACGACGATAAGATTCGAAAACCCAACCGGGGAAGTAGTACATCTGGAAGTTTACAATAATAAGGGTGAGATGCTCAGAAGGTATGAAATAGTGGGCAAGAAGGGTTACAGTGAATTTACGTTAGAGCTATCGACGCTCCAACACAAAGGAGTTCTACTATATCGACTTTCGACCAAATCCAATGCTAAAAGTGGTAAAATAGTCGTACAATGATCAGAAGGGTAAAGAACGCTGAAGCTCTGATTGTATTCGCCAAAAGGCCCGAAAAAGGTCATGTAAAAACAAGAGTAGCCCATAAAGTTGGGGAAGAAAAGGCATTATCCATATACAATGAGCTCTTGAGCATACTGAGGTCAACACTTAGGGAAGTCGATATGGACATCTATCTTTATGCGGATCAACATCCGATCTTCGATGAAGATAGGCCACCATTTCATGCCCGATTGCAGGAAGGTAGAAATCTAGGTATGAAAATGTCAAATGCATTTCTAGATCTGCTGCCCCACTACAAAAAGGTCGTAATAATCGGGGCTGACTGTCCTTACCTCGACGCCAAAATGATAGATGAAGCATTTAAACAATTGGACCAAACAACGCTTACTATCGGCCCTTCAAAAGATGGGGGATACTACTTATTGGGTATGAAAAAAATGCACCAATTTCTATTTGAAGATATCGAATGGAGTACCTCTAAAGTGCTTCAGACTACCTTAAATAAAGCCATCGAAGAAGGTCTGAATGTTAGTCTTTTGGATACATTGGAAGATATAGATACCTTTGAGGCTTGGGAGAGGTATAAATCGCACAACAATGTCTAAAAAGAAAAATAAATATTATGTCGTTTGGGAGGGTGCAGAGCCAGGCATCTACGATTCGTGGCAGCAATGCCAAACTCAAATTATGGGTTTTCCAGGAGCAAAATACAAGGGATTTAAGACAAGGCAGGAAGCGGAATATGCCTATCAACACTCTTACAAGGACTATTATAAAACCGGGGAACAGACCAAGCCCCATCAAGAATCGAAAGCACTATTTAGCCACAGCAAAAATAATATCATCAAAGACAGTTGGTCCGTAGATGGAGCCTGCAGTGGCAATCCGGGGCGGATGGAATACCGAGGTGTACACACAGATACAGGTGAAGAAATATTCAGAGTTGGTCCCCTGAGAGGTGGTACCAACAACATCGGTGAAATATTGGCTATTGTACATGCATTGGCCCTACTAGAGAAAAAAGAAGATACCACTACCCCACTCTATACTGACAGCAAGACGGCTATGAGTTGGTTCAAAAAGAAAAAAATAAACACAAAACTAGCTCCCACCTCATACAATAAGAAGGTCATGGAATTAGTGCAAAGAGCTGAGCATTGGATGAAGAGTCATCATCCACCCAATAAAATACTCAAATGGGACACCGAAAACTGGGGGGAAATACCGGCAGATTTTGGAAGAAAATAGAAAATATCTATCTCACAAATACCATCGGATACTTGAGCGCTATTTTAGCTTGTTTGATTTTATCTAATTTCTTTTGGACGCGCTTTTTCTTTAAGGGCTTGAGTAAATCGGTAAACAAGATTCCTTCAATATGATCATATTCATGTTGGATAACCCTCGCATCCATACCATCAAAAGTGTCTATTTGCTCTTCCCAATTCTCATCTAAATACTTAATACGAACAACAGGAGGACGAGAGACCTCTCCATTGACATCTGGAATACTAAGACAACCTTCTTCATAATCCCATTCCTGCCCAGTCTCTTCTAAGATTTGAGCGTTGATAAATACCTTTTTAATGCCTTGGCCTTCCTTGTCCAACTGAACAGTATCTACTATAAAAAGCCGAATGGGACGACCGATTTGCGGCGCTGCCAAACCGACACCGGAAGCATTGTACATCGTCTCAAACATATCATCTATTAGAGCATTCAATGCCTCAGAACGCTGCTCTATATCCTTACATTTTTTTCTCAAAACCGGATGCCCAAAGGCATAAACAGGTAAAATCATACAAATTATAGTTTAAATATGACCCAAATATTCTTGTAAAATTAATACCGCACTCATTTTATCAATGAGCTCCTTTTTCTTACGTTTTTTTCTTTTGGCCCCTGAGTGAAGAATTACTTCACTAGCCCGGTGCGAACTAAAGGATTCATCGTGATAAACGATCTCTATCTGAGGAAAGCGTTTAATAAGTGCACGTCGCAATTCCTCGACATCTCGTTTCAAAAAGGAGGCCCCTACATCCAACAGTGAAGGATGCCCCAAGACGATCTTAACAACATTCTCTTTGAGAATATATTTGCGCAAAAATGGAACCAGCTCTTGACTATATACTGTTTCCAAACCGGAGACGATAATCTGCTCAGGGTCTGTCACTGCAAGACCCACTCGGACTCTGCCGTAATCGATACATAAAATTCTTCCTTTCAATCTATTCACAATCTATTCAACGGCGTTCAGAACCGTCCAGCTCATAAAATAATACGACTCAAGCCCTTTCACTATTATAAAGAAATGCCCCATAACACCATTTATCCAAGATAAGCAAAATTGCCATCCATTTCATAACAAAAAATAATGAAAGCGGTTCTTACACATGAAACAAGTGCACATTATATCCTTGAGACATACACACTACAAGGCATGAATTTACTGAACAGGAAGGTCGTCAAGCCAAAATATAAAAAAGCCCTCCCTCGCACGTTGCGAAGGAGGGACCCATCCCAAAAACAGTAAACTTCTTAGAACAAAACGATATTAGCCTATTTAAATATTACCATCTTCTTAGTACCGGTAAATCCATCAGTATCCAACTGGTAGTACATTACTCCGGAGCCATTTAACTCATCAGAGGAGATAGTAATAGTATTCATACCTTTTACCCCGTCTACCTTGCGTATTAGGGCCACTTTGCCATCGACACTGTATATCGTCAATCTGGCAGGAGCGGCTTCCGGTAGTTCGAATGAGATCGCAGTCTCATCTACAAACGGGTTAGGTACATTCTGATACAGTACGAATCTGGGCTTAGAAGCTCTATCGTCTGTAAATCTCAAGGACACATTGGAGATATCCAATGTTGTATTGTAAGCCTCAGCAGATAAATCATCAGAACTAAGTCTGAGTACATCTGAGAGGGATGCTGCCTGTCCTACGACGCTAAACTTAAGTGTAAAGAGTATTTCTCCTTCCTTCACTTGAACACCTTTAGCGTTATTCCAGCTCATCAAGAGCGCACCATCTAGAACTTTTCGCACTCCAAAGTTATCCGCTGTTAATTGCATTTTTCCAGAGCGATAACCTTCAAATCGCAAGGTATGAGTATCAAAATTAAATCCAAGCTGCATACCTGCCAGTTTTGCGGCCTCAACAGCAGTAAAAGGTATTTCAACTACTTGTCCTTGAGTCATGGTTACGTCTGAGGTTTCCAAATTGAGTGTAGCTTTGCCCCTAGTCGTAGAGCCTGATTTTAACCCGTTAGCACCATTATCCATCGTGAGATCTCCTATTTTCACTCCCACAAAATCCACATTATCCATATCCCTTACAAATGGGTCAAGATGATAGGTCTCCGGGAATCCCCATGGAGAGTTTGGATCCGGGAATTGGTACCCTTTGTCCACAAATCTCCATGAATTATTGTTCGGAAGATTATTCGTTCGACCTAAGATCAATCGTCTCAATACGGTAATATCCGCAGTGGAAATCGAACCGTTTTGATTGGCGTCAGCAGCAATTAATAAATAAGGATTTTTAATCACCTTTCTACCCAACAAATGTAATTGTATTGCAACAAGGTCTCTTGTATTAACACCCTTTAAAGGATTAGAGCTCATAGAGGCTTTCACTTCATAAGAGCCACCAAATGGCATTTTAGGGAACTTGTACTTACCGTTAGATGTTGTCAAAGTCGTAGGCAGATTGCTAACAACTACATCTACTCCCACACCACTTAATCCTTCATCAGACACATTGGATATCAACCCTTGGATAGTTCCTTTCTTCAACGGACTTGTACATACACCATTATTGTCTTGTACGATTACTTTTGTTTTACAGAAGGATTGGTTACCTGTTAATTTATCCGTCACCCAAAGGTTAACCGTGCGCTGGCCTAAGCTATCACATGTATAGCGAATAGACTTCACGGTCGTATCAGAGGAGAAGGATAAAGTAATCGGGTTTCCACATACTCCGGAGGATCCATTATCGACGTCAGAAGCCCAAACATCTAACATACCGGCATCAGGTGTTCCATCACCGTCAGTATCCATCGGCATCAAATTGATGACAATACCCGACTTACAATATGCTGTAGGTGCTTTACAATTAATCACCTTAAAGGTTCGACTTCTAACTATTCTGTTACCACATCGATCCTCAAATATAAACTTGATACAATGTGAACCAAGTGGGAGGTTCTTATCGATTACGATAGAATCACCTAATCCAGTCTTGGTCTCATCATAAATATTATCACAATTTAAATCCAGGTGGTACTCCCATCTAATTTCATTTCCCGGAGTACAATTATCTGCACCACGTGCTACTAGTCTCACCGGACCGGAGGTGCAAGTAGGATCGTAAGAACAGAAACTTGTATCCGCAGGCGGAAGTTGGGTAAATGTAGGATCAACATTGTCTATAATTTTGATGACTTGATCCCATGTCCATTGTGGATACACATTATTACCCGCCTTATCTTTAGTAAATTGACACCAATCAATGACTCTCCACTTACGCACTACTTTGAAACATGCGACGTTTGCATTGAAGAACTTATACACTTCATCCGTATAATCGAAGCCTACAAGATTGCATTCGTTCTCTGCCACAAATTTTGGCACTCCGGTAACTGTAGTGTCGATATCATTGGGGTTCATACAACCAACGAGTGTCTTATCCTGAGGCCATATAATTTGGTTATTATCTGCATTAAAAGGCTTTGGATTGACAAAGTATATATACTGATAACACCAAGCATCAGGATTGGAACCATCTGAAGCGTGGAAGCCTCTTCTTATAAGCCCTACGCCACATTGATTTCTAAAATCTGTATACTCAGAAGTAATAGTGACATTGCAGTTGTCATGCGCTACACCATCCTTAAAAGAGGTAATATCCAAAGCAGCTCGATCTTCATAAAGTGTAACCTTAGTTTTGGTATTACAATTACTAGAGCCTGCTACGGTAGGATAGAATTTATCCCCATTCTTATATATAGTAGTCGCATAAAGTCCACAAAAACTCAGATCATGGCCTCCTCGTATCTGTGTAAAGGGTCCATACAGACTATATGTCTTTCGCTTATACTTGTTGTCGACAACCTTTCCAAAGTATTTGTCAAGAGAGTCTATTTCAAACTTATAAGTACACGGTACGATCAAGTCCGGTGGGCATGAAATGGTTGGTCCTTGCTTATCTTGAACCTCTATTTCCACCATACATGTATTCGAGTTTTTATTGCAGTCCCAAACTCTAAATCCGACCATGATAGTTTTCCCGACATCTTCACAGCAGAATTCCACAAACTTTCTCCAGCCTTCGTTTTGACCACATGGAGCTCCATTATCCATTCTTCGAACTTCAAAATAATCGACACAACAGTCATCATAACTACCGGCATCAAACACATCGGCATATACATGGACGGTTGAGTCATACGTTAATGAAACAGTGGTATTCTTAATACAAACTGCTACAGGAGAAGTCTTGTCTTGAACGGTGACTTGAATACTACAAGAGTCCATATTGTAACATCCCTTGGTATTCCGCGCATCATAAACTCTATAGGTAACGGTATGTATACCAGCAGGAAGTTGGACCACCTGAGGGGCTTTCATATCATGTATAAATCCACCCGGATAAACCACATCAATGGTGATGTTATTCCCCTGGCAACTATCATATGCTTGCGGAACAGGAAGCCAAACATCCCCTTGACACTTATATCCTCCGGAGGTTGTCACTGTAATATTGTCAGGACAAGTTATAACAGGAGGAACGGTATCTGCGACTTCGATTCCTTGATTAATCACTTTTACATTGGTCGTTGTACCGCACAATTCCTGTACCGTCCATATACGTATCCACTTCTCTGTACATCCCACCTTTCCTAGGTAGATATCATTATAGAATGCAGATACATTACAGTACACATCTGTCGGTGGATACAAGGCAAAACCACCTACAGTAGGCACACCTGTATAATTCCAGTGGGGTGCACCATTCGGCAAAGTAGGTACTTTTCCTGTCAATACATCCGTACAGGCAATAGCAGAACTATCTTTGGTAATAGGAGGAATCGGCCCCGGAGGATTAATCGCACCCAACAACCAGTTTGCAGGAGCCTTCACAGAATCAAGTTTGATCCTTTTAAGCCAAACTACTGAAGTACAAACTGCAGATTTATTGCCTTGTGCATCAACAGCTTGGTAGTCCCTTTCAATTTTTTTAATGAACATTGAATCCGGAGCACAAGGTTGAGGAAATATTCTCTCATCTAGAATATTGAGTTTAATACCTGAAATTGGGGTACAGTTATCCGTCACGGTAGGACCTGTCCAATTGTACATGTCATAGCAGTTGAAGGTATCCACCTTACAATCTATTGTAGGTGGCAATTTATCCTCTACCCGCTTAGTACCCCAGCAGCTATTACCACTTAGCGTATCAATAACCGTAATTTCGACTACCTTATTAATATAAGCAGAGGTAATCAAAGGGCTGGTAGGGATAACTACTCCATTGTACTTGACAATGACTTTGAATTGGCCCGCCGGACACGAACTATCCGCTCCGTTCAAAACCATATCAGGCGTAACTAGCGCCTCACAGTTTTCGTTCAATGAAATTTGAGTACTAGATGTACAATCTAATGTACACTGACTCCAGGAGCGTTGAACCACTCCAATTTGCAGAAGCAAAATTAGACTTACTAACATCGTGTTAGAAATCCAGCTCAAGTTCTGTTTTCGAAACGTAAAAATCGTTTTCTTCATGAGATCCAATATTTTAGGGGTTATAAATTACTTAATACTATATGCACTTGCTATCAAGCACATACGAGTAAGAGCAAATACACAGCGTTGCCATCAGATGGCACTACGACATGCATCCACTTTGGATCTATTATCTTAATCAGGTGAGAGTTAGGTTGTATAATAAAATAATGTAATGTGTATTTCTACATACATTATCAGGTGCAAATATATAAACAATTCTTAATACTTAAGTAACTTTTTTATATTTTTTTAATTAATAAAGATAAATACATGCCAAATAATCGTAATATATTAGTCTAATGGAGCGATAAACTTTAATGTTTATCAAAGTTATACATATATATATTTTTATATTTATAATCACAAAAAAAAGTCAAAATTATTTGAAAATAATTTTGACTTTTTTGTTTCGTTACACTCTCAAGGCTACAATAGCCCTAGCTTGCTGCTTATTTTGTTAAAGTTTCGGCGTTCTCCTTACGTATATTCTCTATCGTAGAAGCCTGTTTATCTCGAATTACTTTAAAATCCTCATATCCTTTTCTAACGGCTTTCACTTCCCAGTCAAAGGTATAGCTTCCGGTCCCCTCAAATAATTCCTGCACATAGAATCCTTCCTTCGTCTTCTTCACAATAGCCAGCCCTTTAGAATCTTTGGAAAGTGGAGTCACACTAATCGTAAATGTCCCATCTGCAGCAAGGGATATAAAATGGTCCTTATAAGGGACAAAAGCCGTCCCGGAAGAAAGCTTACTTGTCCCCCGATCATACATCGCTGCTTCAGGACCTTCCAGACTGGCATACCATATTTGCTTGGATGCATCTTTAGGATCATCCACTACAAAATTTTTCTGCTGGGCAAATATTCTTGATTTTCCGTTTGATACATCCATCCCGGCTATAGCAGTACTCGGGTTTGTTGGGTTTAGAAGATATATAGAACCAAATCCTGCACCTGAAATAAGAACATCATATAGTTGTGTTCCATCGGGATCAGCACTTGAAAAAAACATTTGACTAATGCTAAACCCATTGGTACTTCCACTTTGGGGATGTATGAGTCGCATTTCGACCAGTTTATTCTCATCTATTTGCCAATAATCTCCATGATACCAATCCGGATGTTCTACCATATACATTCCCTTTTTATAATAAGATGAATTGGGCATGAAGTCTAACGTATTCCATTTAAAATAGTCCTGTACGTTATTCGACTGAAAGGTGGAAACATGTGTTCCTCCTCCTTGAAAATGACGTAGCCCTCCTGTCCCAAATTGTAACCGCTTATTCCCTGTAACATCCTGCCACCACACGATTTTGTTATTCTCTGACCAAATCGTGTCTGGTTGTTTTTGAAGGGATTTTAAGTCTATGGTATTTCCATTGGAAAGTGTCAACTCTGTCCCATCCAATGAAAGTGTTTGAAATTCATTGGTCGGATCCGCATCGGCATCTTCATATTGATCGGTAACAAAACCTCCTCTGGGTTCTAACTTAATCTTATCTCCATCTCTTACCAACATTTGTAATTCGTTGGTCGGATCCGCATCGGCATCGGAACCGGAACGAGGAATACGGATAGAATTACCTTTGGAGATAGTCAGAAGATTCCCTTGTATACTCAGGGTTTGCAATTCATTGGCAGTATCCGCATCTACGACTACCTCTCCTCCCCCTTTAGAAAGCTTTAGTATTTTACCCTCCTCTACCGACAAGGATTGAATCTCATTTTGGGGATCCGCATCGGCATCATCCACTTGGTCGTTTATTGCCTGCATGGCATAACGGGCAAAGAAATTGCCACCAATTGCAGAGGTGCCATAATCCTTAAAGGAAGACCCCCCATTGGGGTCCAATTCCACTTTTAACATGACAGGGTTGCCTCCAGGATTCCCCCCGATATTTTTGCAGTCGCCTGATAATTTTGTCCCTTTGCATATTTGCAAATTAATCAATCCGAGAGTAGAAGTTTGAGCCGTATGAACTTCCTGATAGAGTGGACTCCCTCCCTGTGAAACGGTAAAGCGGACAGAGACCTTTTTATTGGCAATCGGCTTATTATCCTTATCTCGAAGTACCCCTTGCCAATTCGGACTAACTTGTCCATAAGAAATAGCAAGGGTCAAAAATAATAAACTAATAGTATAAAGTATTTTTTTCATAACAATTATTTTTCAATTTAGATGCCTTCTTTTTCTGTTGATTATGAATAATTAATTCTTCTTGAGCTTTACGACTTTTACCTGTCTTTGTCCATTATATATCTGTAACAAAAAAATTCCATCAGATATACCAGAACAATCGATGTAGTCCTCTCCAACTTGTAAAGATTTAGCCGGCTGAAGCACTTTCCCCTCTACATTCACAATGCGATAGTTCAAATCCCTATCTTCCGTTTTGATGTGTACACCTTCGACAAGTGGATTGGGGTATACATCAATGTCGATATCAACATTTAAGTCAATGCTGCCTACAATCTCAACCAACTTGGGTTGGTGAAATCCTTGCGTCAAGGTATATCCTTGTGCAGAGGAAGTATGTGTAGCCGTTTCCCCCAATGTCCATTCTAAAGTATAGCCTGTATTTTGTCCACTCCCGCCGGAAGAGGCCACCACTTTAGGTGATAAGGTTTGACCTGAAAGGGTTGTAACCAGCAACCAACATCCATAGATTAGACCAAGCCTTACTAGTTTATATTTTTTTTCTTTCATCGTTATAGTATTTTATTAATCGTATTGCTACAATAAAATTAATCCGTTCACAATCTACTTATCCAAGGTCAATTGTCGTTGCTTTAGATACTCGATATTCGTCTGTTGTTTTTTTCTTACCACTTCAAAGTGTTCAAAACCCTTCCTCACAGCTTTTACATGCCACTCAAATTTGTAATTGCCCGTGCCGTCAAATAGCTCCTTGACATAGAAGCCATCCTTCCCTTTTCTCACAACAGCCAGTCCTTTGGAAGAAGCCGACAAAGGGGACAAAATAACTGTATAGGTCCCTTCAACTGCCATTGAAGCAAAATGCTCTTTAAAAGGGACAAAGGCCTCACCTGAATGAAGTGTAGCGGTACCCCGATCATACATTCCCACTTCCGGGCCCTCGATGCTCGTATACCAAATGTCTTTACCGACGTGGGAAGGGTCATTTTCTTTAAAATTCTTAGTCTGCGCAAAAATCCTGGTTTTGTTAGTCATTGGATCCACATCCAATCCTGCAATTGCTTGAGTGGGATCCTGTGGGTTGAGTAAATACACTGCTCCCGTACCGGCTCCCTGAATAAGCAGATTGGGGATATAACTTCCCTTACGAGCACTTCCAAACACCATCCGGCTCGTCGCAAACCCATTGAAATTTTTACGCTGTGGGTGAGTTAATGCAATAGTAAGCAACTTATCTTCGTCTATTTGCCAATAACTCTCATAATACCAATCCGGCTTCCCCATCATCAATAGTCCACTTTTAAAGTAACTATTAGCAGGAAACTTAGGAGTCGTCCATTTGAAGTAGTCTTCTGCAACATTTTCCCCGAAATTGGTCACCCGAATTCCATTGCCCTCACCATATTGAAAACCCCCTTCGCCGAACTGAATGTGTCTAGTCTTAGAGGGGTCATCCCAATACACTATTCCCTTGGCATTATCCGCTTTCCAAATAATATCTGAAGGCAATTTGATCGACTTCAAATCAAGGGTATTACCATTTGCTATTGTCATCTTCGTGCCACTAAGTGTAATAAATTGAAGCTCATTCTCAGGATCAGCATCTGCATCGTCCTTGCGATCTTCCACTTCCCCGCCATCCGGTAAAAGTGTAATCTTACCATTAATCAGTCGTATCGATTGAATCTCATTACTGCTACTCCCATCTTTATCTGATCCTCGAGGGGGAACCATCACTGCATTGCCATTGGATAAGGAAATCATCCTAGTATTGGCATCTAGACTAAGCGTTTGAAACTCATTAGATGTATCGGCATCCAAAGTAACCTTTCCCCCTTGTTGAGACAAGGTCAACTCATTATCCCCTGAAAGGGAAATTTTTTGAAGTTCATTATTGGGATCTGTATCCGCATCATTCACCTTATCCTTCATCACCTCTAAGGCGTAAGCAGCAACAAATGCTTGATTCAATGGTGCAGTTCCAAAGTCTATAAAGTTACTCCCCCCTTTTGGATCAATTTCCACTTTCAATACGGGAGCTCCTCCCGCCGGATTTGAACCGACCTTTTTACAATCTCCCTGCAACCTTGTCCCCCCACATATTTGAAGGTTAATCAATCCAAATGGCGACGTCTTTGCAGAATGCCTTTCCATGTAAAGCACCTTGCCCTGCTCTAGAATGGTAAACCGAACCGACACATTTGTGTTAATTACCGGCTTGTTATTGGTAGCTCCCCGCAACACTCCTTGCCAACCGGGATTTACCTGTGCATTGACACCTAATGTCCCAATACAAATTAGGAGAATCACATAAAGTATTTTCTTCATCTTATTGATATTTTTAGAGCTATGA
>JALSTN010000258.1 GCA_026983735.1 Saprospiraceae bacterium
AATAGGTCATTAGGACAGTGGCAAAACCAAACAAGGTAGAAAAATTAAAGGCAAAAAGTCCACGGACTCCGGGTATAAACCGCATATGTATGATAAAAGCATAAACCAGTACTGTGACCAATGCCCAGGTCTCTTTGGGGTCCCATCCCCAGTATCTACCCCAGGATTCGTTGGCCCAAACCCCTCCGAGATAAGTTCCGATACTCACCATTACCAGTCCACCGATAATTGACATCTCACTGATCGCAGATAGTTTTCGGATGCTTTTGAGTACCCGCTCCTTGTTCTTTTCGTTCATCCCTATCATTAGGATTAAATTGATAAGACCTATGATAGCCCCAAGCAATAAAAATCCATAGCTACCAGCCTCCATGGATACGTGAATGGTCAACCAATATGACTTGAGCACAGGCACCAGAGGAGTAATCTCCGGATCGTAATTGCTCAGTCCTGCTACCATCAATATTGTAGACGAAAGTATCAAAGCGGCAGCCAAACTGCCCAACGAACGCCTGGCGATAAGTACACCAGCCAACATCGTCGTAAAGGCTATGTAAATCATAGATTCATAGCCATTACTCCAAGGCGCTCGTCCTGAGACATACCATCTCAATCCAAGTCCAAAGGTATGAAAGACAAATCCTAAAAGGGCGAATGCAAATACTATCTTTTCTGCCTTTTGATAGGATTTGTTTGGGTGGAATACTTCGATAAAGAAAAGCAAAAGAACAATTAGGCCAAGCAGCGCATAGAATTTCATCAGCCGATCGAAAACATGGCTGTTGTTTAAGAGAATTTCCGCTTTAATTTTATTGGGGGAGGGGAGGAGATCTCCGCCATTGTTTTTTTGAAAATTTCTAAGTTCTTCTACTACAGCATCTGCAGTGCTCCAATCCCCGTTACTACTCGCTTCAGTGACGACTTTTCTGTAAACCGGATAAAATTTATTCTCAAAGGTCTCGGTATCTTCCGCTGTTTTCATCGCTTCATAGGTCGAATGCCACTTTTGATTAGGAGAGCCCTCGACCGGGAAAATTCTCATCATTCGATGAGAAAAAATCATATTGGCAATATTTATTCGCTCATCCAGTTTTATCAATTCTTTTTCGAAAGTGCCTCTGTACTGCTTTTCTGTAGAATGCGCTTGACGGAGAACCTTAGTGAGTTTGAATTTACCTTCATTATTGAAGAAATCAGCATAAGATGCCAACCCCTCTTTTACTCCTACTAACTCCTTTATTTTCGGATTTCTTCCGAGACGAATTAGCGGCACTTGACGCCAGACCTCCGGGAAGATACTCATACTAATAATTACTTGTGATGGATTCATCCCATACAACTCATTTTTGCGGCTGAGCTTTCTCAATACTTCGCTAGCTAGCGTGTGCACAGGTTTCATCCTACCTTGAAAATCCTGAAGGATGATTGTGCTAAACCGCGCTGCGTGTTCGCGGTCGATGGAAGGTAATTTGGGGGCTTGGGCTCCCTCTGCATTCAGGGAGGTAGAGGAGAGCACAAGGCAAATCAGTACAGAGAAAAGAGTATAAAATCGAAGTCTATTTATACTTCTACTGAAAGATATAGGCTTTTTCATTAATCGATCTGTTTAGAGAGTTTACTGAATCGGCTGACTCCGGTGAAGAACATAGCCAGAAGGCCAATGGTAAACAGTATATATCCAATATAGGTCACCCAAGTCCCCCACCAATCGTGATTGACACTGAGTATTGTCCCCAATTCATCCTGATCATAGGAGGATTGGAAAAATCGGTAACCATCGTAATCAAGGATATGATTCATATAAATACTATATGGTTTTTTTGTGTTTTTTCTGGGGTCGATGAGGATGACATCACTTTCGTAAGAAGCAGGGCGTTCTGTTCCTGGATATTTTTTGAGACGGAAGTCGGTAAGCGCTAAAGAAAACGGGAGAACGATGGATCGGGGACCATAATTGACACTAAAATTGAGGGGACCTATAGCTGAAATAGCAGGTGTCCCGTTATAAGAGGCAGCCCCTATTACCGTAAGTTCCTTACTGCCATTGGGTGTAGTAATCTTTAAGGACACTGCACCCGGATCTGTTCCATTGAGTTTTTTACCTTCGGAGTATTGATGTATTTTGGCTTTAGTATTAAAATCCTTGATAACAAAATTTACCCCATTGCCGGAGTGCAAAGATCTGAGTTTTGCTGGGTACCATATATTGGGATACACGGTATCTAAGGCTCGAGTCGCCATAGTCATTCGCGTATATGTTCCGGAGGATCTAAAAAATAAAGTGTCATTTTTATAGTCAAACTGAACTGCATCAGAAGGAGAAGGAGCGCCAAAACTAAATTGCATGTTGCCTATTTCTTTCGAAGATTTCCACGGGAGAAAATAATTTTCACGGCCATTTCTGCCTGCTCTTACAAGCCATAATACGGGAGAACCTTCAGGGTCTTCTTGAAGTTCTTCAGCAGGATTGGGTACAAAGCCGGTGACTTCGACTTCGAAAGGGAGGTTGCCAAGCATATATTTTTTATAGTAATGATTATTGCCGATGGAAGCAAAGAGTACAGGAAGATGGAATTCGTATCTCTTTCCTTGGTTTTCTACTTTAAAATTGAGATAAGACTCTCTGGATTGAATGATGTTGGAACTATCTTGCTCGCGAATATGCATACTGCCTTCGGTTCCAGTATATCTAGTTATTGCAGCTCCGAGCAATATAATAAGAATGGCAGCATGAAAGAGGAACATAAACCATTTTCTCCGCTGAATCATTCTGAAAGTAAAAATGTTCTGGAAAATACTGAGTCCGAATAAGAATAAAAGCCCTTCAAACCAGTGCGTTTTAAAGATGAGTTTTTGAGCGGTACTCGTCCCAAAATCATTTTCGACGAAGGTTGCCAAGCCGATAAGAAAGGCAAATAATAAAATATAAACACCTCCTGCCCTCGTTGATGTAAGGGTGAAATAGAGTTTTTTAAGTTGCTTCATTGAATAGAGTTTGTGAAGGAGAAGAGTACTTTTGATTTACCAAAGAAGTCTCCTTAGACAGTACGTTGACGGTTATGAAATGGTTGCCCATCTCAAAGAAGAAAACAGTAGGAAATCAATTCTGTTCTTTAAGATGTTAATTGTACGAGGAAAGTAGGATATTCTACGTGTTAAAATGGGTTAAACTCGTCTTATTTTTACTCTGCTTAGCAAGAACAAACTGAATACAAAGAATATTGCCAAGGCCAAGATACTATATCTCATATTTCCTGTAATCTGGTCAATTATCCCAAAAGCCAAGGTGCCTAGAATAATAGACATCTTATACATGAAATCGAGAAAGCTAAAGTAGGAAGTCATCTCAAGTGTTCCTTGTGGGATAAGTTTGGCATAGGCAGATCGGGCCTGAGACTGGATACCACCCAGTACTGTACCTACCCCGGCTGCTATAATGTAGAATGTTATCTTAGACTGCACAAAGTATCCCGCAAAACAAATACCTATCCAGATGATGATCATTATGATAAGAGAAGTTTTACTTCCTAGTTTTTGGGATACCCAAGCGAAAAGGTATGCTCCGAGTATAGCGACAAGTTGTAGAAGCAAAATGATTAGGATAAGTTCGCTAGTTTCAAAGTGCAGTACTTTCTCGGCAAAGGCAGAAGCCAGAAAGATAACCGTTTGAACCCCTGCACTAAAGAATAAAAAGGCGTATAAAAAGAATTTTATATCAAATGAGGAACGTACATATACCCATACCGTCTTGAGCTCTTGAAACCCTTTTAGCATGATATTGCCACCTTCGTGTCCGGCAGCTTTGTTGTGAGGTAAATATTTAAAGGTAACTTGAGAAAAGAGAAACCACCAGAGGCCAACAAGTAAAAAGGATATTTTTATAGGTAGATGTCCTTCAGGCAATCCAAATGTTGCAGGTCTCATTATCATCCAAAGACTGAAAATTAGCAGGATGACACTTCCGATATATCCCCATGCAAACCCTTTTGCACTCACTTTATCCATTCGGTCTTCTGTGACGATTTCAGGCAAATAGGCATTGTAGAAAACAAGACTACCGGCATGACCGATAGTCGCCAGAATAAAGCCTATCAAGCCGATCCAAAGCGTTTGCTCTCCATCGAAAAAGAATAACCCCATACATGCGATTGCCCCTAGAATTGTGAAGCGTTTGAGGTAATATTTCCTACGGCCTTTATAGTCGGCGATCCCGGATAATAAAGGGGTGATGAGGGCTATGATAAGATAGGATAAGGTAACCGCAAATGCATAGAGCGCGCTATTGGATACTTCTTTACCTAGAATAGGGATATATTCTCTTGTAACTTTGATAAAGTAAGGTGGAAAAATAGCTGTAGAGATCACTAAACTATAAACTGAATTGGCCCAGTCGAAAAGCGCCCAAGCATTCTCTATTTTCTTGTCATTTTTTACTATTGCATCCATTCGGTTTTGCCTTTTAGGGGACAAAATAGGTATTATTTTATTCAGTAGGGGGAAATTGACTTTATATTTGCTATTAAATTTTAGGAATTGTGCTACTTTCGATGTCTGTTCGATCGCAACGAAAGGCAGGGGGGACGAAGTTTGAATACATTTTTGGTTTGTATCAATTCAGGTATTGCCAAACGTCAAAAATTTGCCGAAGTGTATTTTGGGATTGAATAATTTACAAGTGAAGTAATTGACATGTTGAGTAGGGAAAGCGCCGTTCACAAAAATAAAGTTCATCATACGAGAGCGCAGTGGTTCCATAGATTCAAAAATTTTAAAATACATTTATCGGCGTGTAATATGAAACGATAGGTATGCAAAAAGAGCAAAATAAGGAGTATGAATATTGCGATATTATCTAGAAGTGGAACCCTTTACTCGACATCCAGCCTGGCTAAAGCTGCACTAAAGAGGGGGCACCATGTTCGGATTGTAGATCACACCTATTGTGATTTGTTTATTACGAAAAACACTTTTGAAGTTTTTTATTTTGACAAGCCGGTCCGCAATATTGATGCGGTCATACCACGTATCGGTGCATCGGTTACACAATACGGGGCAGCTATAATTCGTCAATTTGAGATGCAGAATGTCTATTCGGTGTTATCATCACGTGCGCTTCTGACATCGAGAGATAAGTTGGTAACTTTGCAAGTGTTGTCAGCACAGGGGATCGATGTACCCAGGACATTGCTGGCATCACATGCCCAGAGTTTGGCATTTTTATACTCTAAGCTAGGGTCGAAGCAAGCCGTCGTGAAGTTATTGATGAGTACACAGGGAATGGGAGTGCTTTTAGCAGAGGACAGACCGTCTGCAATGTCTATAAGCGAAGCGCTAATACGGGTAGGCAAATCCTTTGTTGTTCAGGAATTTATTAAGGAATCCGGTGGTAGAGATATTCGTGCCTTTGTAGTCGGAGACAAAGTAGTAGCCGCTATGGAACGGGTGGCGGTCAAAGGTGAATTCAGATCAAATATTCATTTAGGCGCTTCTTCAAATTCGATTGAGTTAACAGAACAGGAGCGGAATATAGCGCTGAGATGTACCAAGATTCTTGGCCTTAAGGTCGCTGGAGTTGATATCTTACGATCCAATAGAGGCCCATTGGTGTTAGAGGTCAATGCATCTCCCGGATTAGAAGGAATCGAGACAACGACAGGAGTGGATGTTGCAGGGGCTATTGTCGATTATATCGTAGAGAAAGTAATGGAAGAAAAAGCATTATCGAAAGACTGAGTTATGAAACTATTTGGAGAGAACATTAAGGGCAGGAGGCATCAGGTATTTGAGCGGCATATTGGAGATTTGCCCTCGGGCACAAAAATCCCATTGAATGCTCACCTTTATACATCCGGGAAAGAGGGCCCTGTACTTACGCTAATTGGAGGGTTGCATGGTGATGAGATCAATGGTGTGGAGATCTTAAGGCAGATGATTGTCAGCAAGCGTTTTGAAGGGATTTTGAGAGGTTCGATTATTGTTATTCCACTACTCAATCTTTATGGATTTATTAATTTCTCAAGAGAAGTAATGCATGGCAAGGATGTCAATCGAAGTTTTCCCGGAAGTTCTAGAGGGTCATTGGCCAGCAAAGTGGCACGAATCATTACCTCGGAGATTATCCCCAATTCGTCAGTAATACTTGACTTGCATACAGGAGGAGCTTCAAGGTACAATATGCCACAAATACGTTATACCAAAGAAGACCTGAATTCATATAAATACGCAAAAGTGTTTGCCCCTCCTGTAGTATTAGATCGGAGCGTAATCGAAGGCTCTCTAAGGTCTGTAGCGAATAGTTATGGAGTTCCTACTTTAGTCTATGAGGCGGGAGAATCAAAGCGTTGGTGTGGATTGTCCATCCGGTTAGGGATAGAGGGAATAGAAAGGGTAATGCATTCCTTGGGAATGATGGATCGACCCGTTAAAGCTCCGGGCCATTCAACGATGGAATTTTCAAAGACCAAGTGGATTCGGGCAAAGGATTCCGGGCTTTATACCTGGACAAAGGCTTCCGGACAGTATGTCGTGAATGGAGAGCCTCTGGGGTTTATCGGGGATCCAAATGGGACGGAGTACCAACGCGTATATGCAGAGTTTGATGGATTTATTATAGGTCATAATAATGCAGCTGTGGTCAATGCAGGGGATGCGTTATTTCACGTTGGGATGCGTTGATTCTCGACGATTTGGATGAATTTGGCTATGAATATGCTGTGCGAGTACAAACAAATACGCTGAATTCTTCCCTGCATGTCAGAAAAACAATACTTTTGCATTATGTATTATTCAATCATAAGAACGGGTGTTGTTTTGATTATCCTGATGGTGTTGTCTTGGGGATGTTTAAATCAAAGTCCGGGTAGGTTTGATCATACACCTAAAAATCAAACGTCAATTCAACTTCCTAAGAAGGAAGCCAATATAAGTAAAGATATCATTGCCGCTTCTCCCGAAGAACGCCATATATGGCAAAAACCGGAGATGGTTATATCAAAGTTAGGGGAGATTCAGGGGAAAGTTATTGCAGATATCGGAGCGGGGACAGGTTATTTTTCGTTCCGATTCTTACCTTACGCAGCAAAGGTTATAGCAGTAGATGTTGACCCTAAAATGGTCCGTTTAATGAATTCCCATAAAAAGAGCTTGCCGGATAGTTTACGGGATAAGTTTGAAGCTCGTTTATCTAAGGAGGATGACCCTCTATTGGCAGACAATGAAGCAGATATCGTCTTTATGGCCAATGTATATCCATATATCAAAGAGCAATCCATTCCGTATCTGCAACATTTAAAAAAATCATTGAGGGCAGGAGGGAAGTTGATGATCGTCGACTTTAAGAAAAAACACACTCCCATAGGTCCCCCTCTTCGTACACGTGTAGCCTTAGGGGATGTAGAGGATGACTTAATCCAATCGGGATTTGAAATTCTGGAGTCGGATGATAGGACATTAAGTTACCAGTACATGATCGTCGCCCAAAGAAAGTAAAAGAGTATAAATTGGGAATAGATGTTATACGATCCTCATGTGTTGACCATTTCATACGGAACACCCCTCTACGACGCATCGGTGGCCTTACGTGATATGGTTTTAAGAAAACCATTGGGAATTCGTTTTGCCCCTTATCAATTCCGTGAAGAATGGAAACAATTGCATCTTGTTTACCTCGCTCCCGGGATAAATGAAGTGGTAGGCGTGTTGGTTTTATCTCCGTTAGATCGGCACCGTGTAAAGATGAGGCAGGTGGCTGTACATCCAGATTTTCAAGGTCAGGGAATCGGACAATACCTGGTACAATTCTCTGAAAAGTATGCAAAGTATATGGGATTTAAAGAGGTCGTATTGCATGCGCGTATGTCGGCAGTAGAATTTTACAAGAAAATCGGGTACTCCCAAGATGGGGATGTATTTGAAGAAGTGGGGCTCTTACATGTGCGAATGCAAAAATCATTCGTATAATCGCAACAGAGTTTTAACTCGGATGTCGATACAAAGGGTCTCCTGGTGTTGAATAATTGAAGGTCAATTGAAAATAAATATATTCTAATTTTTCTGTGTAGAAGTAACCGTTTTGCTCTCGCAGCAATGATTTTATGGACATATACTAGCCTCATACCTCTGATTGATGATAGAATGAATATAATTCATGCTCGTTTCAGAAGGGGGAATAGTGGGTAGTAAGATAATATCCTTATCTTTGTGAGGCGAATGATAGTACTTGCTGGAATAGGGGGGCGTTAGGCAGGAAAAAAGACAATAAATCT
>JALSTN010000259.1 GCA_026983735.1 Saprospiraceae bacterium
ATTAAACATAAATTTCACATAGAAGTATGTTTAAAAAAATTTGTGTGAGAGCGAAGCGGTTCCATAGCTGCAGAAATTTTATAATACATTTATTTTCAATTTATTAGAAAATTTTAAAGATATGAAAACAAATATCCGTTTAATTTTGACATCCTGCCTTGGGGCTATTATTGCCTTCTTTGTACTTATTTTAGTCGGGTGGTTGCTCGTCTGGATGTTTACACCGGGGCCTGAGAAAGTGGAGCCCGGAAGCATTTTGCGCGTTGACCTTAGTCAAACAGTGCCGGAGAGGACCAATAACATCGAAATGAATCCATTTAAGTTGGAGAATAAGAAAAGGTGGGGAACACAAGAGCTTTGCTATGCGATTAGACATGCCGCGGAGGATAACAAAATTGTAGGAATTTATCTGAATAGTCCGTCTCCTCATGCATCAGCAGTCCAATTGAGGGATTTTAGAATGGCTCTGCAGGAGTTTAAAAAATCCGGAAAATTCGTCTATAGTTATGGCAATGGATATACCGAACTCGGATATTATCTGAATTCTGTTAGCGATAGTATTTATCTTGCGGGAACCGGCTTATTGGACTTTCGGGGGTTTGCGGCTGTTTTGCCCTTCTTTAAGGATGCGATGGATGCTTTGCAAATCAAATCTAAGATTTTTTATGCCGGACAGTACAAAAGTGCGACAGAACCGTTCCGCCGTAACGAGATGAGCGAACAAAATAAAGAGCAATTGCATGCTTATCTCAATGATATTTATGCAATCCACCTTAGGGAGATCAGTACTTCTAGGGGTATTCCGGTTGATTCCCTTCGCAAGCTTGCTGCTCATAATGTGGGATGGGATGCACATCAGGCTCAGCTACATAGAATGGTAGATGTCTTGGGGTATGAGACGGAAGTATTCCGTGATATCCGACATAGATTGGGATATGATGAAGACAAAAAACTCCACTTTCTGGATCTCAACGATTATCGTTCCAGGATTAAAAGTAAAAAGTATGGACGAGGGGCAAAGGATAAAATCGCACTCGTCTATGCCGAAGGGAATATTACGGGGACTTCCGAAGATAAGCCGGGAGAGATTACAGAAAAGAAGTATGTTGAAATGCTTCGAAAAATCCGAAAAGATAAAAAGGTGAAAGCCATCTTATTGCGTATTAATTCTCCGGGCGGTAATGGATTAACCTCAGATAAGATACTTCATGAATTGGATTTGGCCCAGCAAGCTGGTATAAAAGTCGTCGTTTCGATGGGAACCTATGCGGCGTCAGGTGGATATTATATCGCTTGTCATGCCGATAGTATATTTGCAGAACCGAATACCTTGACCGGATCCATCGGTGTGTTCGGAATGATGTTCAATCTCAAAGGATTGAGCAATCAGATTCTTAAAGTCCATTGGGATTCTGTCAAAACCAATGCTATGGCAGGAGGATTCTCCGGGGTATTTGATTGGTCAAAGGAAGAAGATCAAACCCTTCAAGGTATGATTGATCGATTCTATGAGCAGTTTTTGGGTGTGGTTGCTAAAGGTAGAAATATGACGCGCGATGAAGTGCACGCCATCGCTCAGGGAAGAATCTGGACAGGTGAACGCGCAGTTAAAAATGGCTTGGTCGATCGGATAGGGACATTTGACGATGCTCTAATGTCTGCCAAGCAACTCGCTGGAGTAGATAAATTTAAACTCGTAGTCTATCCGAAAATAAAGGACCCAATTCAGAAATTTATTGAGGATTTAACAGGAGAAAAACCTTCTATCTCTACTATAATCCAATCCGAAATAGAGGATTTTATGCCACTCTTCGAAGTCCTGAGAGAAGTTCAAACGACCCACGCCCCCATGGCGCGACTGCCAATGGATATCCGATGGAATTAGTGCGTATTGATACGTTGACTTGTAGGGTAATCTAGAGAGGATGATCCTATAGGATACCGAGGTCAAAAAGCATGAAAAGCACTAGCGTGCTCGACGGAACTCATACCCAAAACATTAAAAGGGATTTTAATGTTTTGAGTACTTCATTCAGTCGAACTGAAAATTCTTTTCATGCTTTCCCTAGTGACTCCGGCAGGATTATCGGGGGATGATCCTATAGGATACCGAGGTCAAAAAGCATGAAAAGCACTAGCGTGCTCGACGGAACTCATACCCAAAACATTAAAAGGGATTTTAATGTTTTGGGGACTTCATTCCGTTGAATTGAAATTTTTTCACGCTTTCTTTTAGTGTATAAAGAAACAGTAAATTAGCCCTACCAAGTCTTATTCTTTTCATTTATCTCATCGTTAAAAATTTATTACCATAGCTAAGGCTATGCTAAAAATTTTATGCCTCGATCTAAACGAAAATACCTTCGACTTATAGGGCCATTCCTATTTCTTTATACACTGTGACTCCGGCAGGATTCGAACCTGCGACCTACTGATTAGAAGTCAGTTGCTCTATCCAGCTGAGCTACGGAGCCGTTTTAAATCGGAGTGCAAAGATAGCAATACTGTTTAAATGGACAATGAATGCACCGTTTTTTTCTCAAAGGCCTTGTATTAATTCCTTAGATACTCAAACGAATCAAAAAATCGATCCGCGATAGGGGATAGAGCTATTTTGTGTGGTAAGAGGACTTGTAGGATGAATACTCGGGGGGGGTAAATCCTTAGTTGCACTTTCATAACTTGGGTGGCTTCATGGTATCCTGCTCTGAAAAGCATTCCCTTTCCCTTGGGGAGATCTAAAAGGGTGGAGTAGGCTTCCACTGCATGAAAACCCGAGAGGAGCTCTGATTTTATAGCCCATAATAAATCTTGTAACAAACTGTCGGTAAGCGGGATTGCACTCGTGTCTAGATCGTAATAACTCACACTGAAATATTGGCTACTGTCGGGTTCGGGAAGGGTATAAAATGTATGGATGGTGGTCGGCCCTATGGTGGTGTTAATCTGCTTACTTACGGTGTTCATCTGCTGGGGAGCCAATATTTTAAAACCGCCTGCCTCGTCTGAGAATAATACCCAATTAGTTGCCAAAATCAATCCGAATATGGATAAAGATAAATACTTTTGCATAGTTAAGCGTATATAAAATGAAATACATTATGATTAAGAACAGTGCCAACCTTTGGTTTATTATACTTCTCGTGGGCTTATTCTCTTGCGCTCAGGACAATGGGGATACATCCGACCAAGATGAGGTGGGAAGGGAAGAGGCCTATTGGGAGGATTATGAGACACCAAGTATGCTCTGGGGATGGATCAATCGTGAAAATAGACTGGTTATCCCTGCGGAATACGATGATGCTAGAGATTTTAGTGAAGGACTTGCTGCAGTCAATTACAAAGGCAAGTGGGGCTATGTAGATACATTGGGAAATCGTGTTATTCCCCCGCGATTTGCTGAAGCACGATCTTTCCATGAGGGATTTGCTGCAGTTAAAAATTTTGAAGGCAAAATGGCCTTTATCGATAGAACAGGACATCCCATTACAGACTTTTCTTATCTTGGACTCAGAAGTTTTCTCCATGGTCGCGCACCTGCCAAATTAGAATCGGGGTGGGGATACCTTAATTCCTCAGGTAAACTTGTGGTTCCCGCTCGTTACTCCGCTGTTTGGCCATTTCATACCAAGAAAATAGCTCGGGTAAAACTAGGAGAAAAATACAAATTTATCCATCGGGATGGGACCGTTTTGAAGGGGCCTCAACGAGAGAAAATCACCCCTTTTTCCGGAGGTTATTACCGCTATAGTGCCGGTGGCAAATGGGGCGTGCTCGACACTTTCGGACAGGTAATCGTCGCTGCTGCCTACGATCACATAACCCCCTCCGAAAAGGGAATTTATGTCTTGGAAAAAGGAGGGGATTATTCCCTTTTTCCGGGAAAACACCCTTTGTCTGTACCCGCCAATACTAGTCAGGTTAAATACGTCGGGGAGGGAAGATTGAGATTCTATGAAGGAGATTCTGTTGGATTGCTGGATACCTTGGGAAACCTAATCGTCGGTCCGTCCTTTACCCAAATCAACCTTTTCTCTGATGGATTGGCCCTTTGTGATCGCTCGGAGGAAGCGTGGAATTGGTTAAAGCCGGATGGAAGCCGCTTGACTCCGATAGACTTTCCTCTCGCATGGGATTTTTATGAGGGTACGGCGCGAATGATTACGCAAGAGGGTATTGGGGTTATCGATACATTAGGACGGGTGTTGATTCCACCTTCCTTCTATGAACTCCGTGACTTTAAAGGGGGATTAGCTCGAGTCCAATTGGCTAGAGAATAATACGATGTGCTCTTTACGGAAGGGCTTCCCTAATTGATTTTGGATTAAGAGGAAGGACAAGAGCAACCGTCTCAAAAAAAAGAAGGGACAAGGTTGTCTTCATAGTTAGAATGCCTATAGAATTAATTTGACGCACCTCTTTGTTCGAGAATGGCGAGGGCTATCCTAATCTCATCGTAAGAGATAGTTTCTTTGAGATATTCGAATATGGGTTTGAGTTTCCCATCGTATTCCGGTATTTTATTAATGGCATTTTGGATTAGATCAATGGTAGCTGGGGATACCAGGGACGCATGAGATATGATGTCACCTCTAATGATGGATTGAGTCAGATGTGTGAAAATAGTAGAGAGGTGGAGTTCGCGTTTGGTCGCGATTTCCTGAGGAGAAAGTCCTTCGTTGAAGAGTTGGGCAGTGATTGTACGAGTGTCGGAGAGGGTATTGGATTTTTTGGGTTTTTGCGGCTTTTGAAAATTCCGGATGGCTTCTAAAAACTTCGGTCCATAGGTGTTGAGTTTTTGCTCTCCTACACCTGATATTTTGTAAAGTTCTGCTTCGTCTTTGGGCGAAGCAGCAGCCATCTCTTCCAAGGTCGCATCTGAGAAGACAATGTATGGTGGGACGCCTTTTTCCAAAGCTATTTTTCTTCGGAGTGCTCGGAGATGTTCGAAGAGTTCATCCCGCACCCGTTGTCGGTTGGAATGCACCTTGGTGGATTTAGCTTTGGCGATCTCTTTTTCTTTTCTCGACACCTGGGTCTGCATTTTTACGAGTTGAACCCTTTCATTTTCGAAAAGGACTCTATGACTTCCCGGTGTGAGGCAGACCGTATTTTTGCGCTCGATAGCCACTTCGATATATCCTAAATGCAGGAGTTGCAAAAGATAATTTTGCCAGTCTCTATAGGAGATATCCTTACCTGTGCCATAGGTCTTGATGAGGTGCCATCGATGTTGCAATACTTCTTGTTTCATAGAGCCCCGCAATACATCTATAAGCGCTCCCATTCCAGCTTTCTCCTTTAGGCGATATACGGCAGAGAGTGCTTTTTGTGCGATTAAAGTACCATCGAATCGCTCAGGCGGATGCTTGCAAATATCACAATTGCCGCAATCCGTAGGGATGTCTTCATTAAAATAGGAGAGGAGAATCCTCCGCCTGCAAGTGATGGCCTCTGCATATTGTTGGATCCTACGTAGTTTACCCAACTTGATGTCCTGCAATTCACTCTCTTCATTTTTTATGATATCTTGCCAAAGCATGACGTCACTATAGCTGTAGAAAAGAAGTGCTTCAGTAGGTAGCCCATCTCTCCCTGCTCGTCCGATCTCCTGATAGTAGCTCTCTACATTTTTTGGTAAATTGTAATGTATCACCCACCGTACATTAGACTTATCTATACCCATGCCAAATGCGATGGTCGCTACGATGATGGGCAATTCATCCTTAATAAAGCGCTCTTGTACGTCTGAACGGCCCTGCGAAGACATGCCTGCATGGTAACACTCTGCTCGATATCCGGCTTCTCTCAGGTTGGAAGCGAGTCGCTCCGTACTCTTTCGGCTCAGACAATAGATGATTCCAGAGGTGTCGGGCCGCTCTTTGACAAACCGAAGAATTTGTTCACGTCGTTTATTGCCGGGGCGTTTTTCGAGATAGATGTTCGGTCGATCGAAAGAAGCTAGAAATATCTCCGGCGCTTTGAGATGCAGCTGCTCGATGATATCTTTACGCGTAACGCGATCGGCCGTAGCAGTGAGTGCGATAACGGGAACTTCCGGCATCTCTGATTTGAGGAATTGCAACATGTTGTACTCCGGGCGAAAGTCATGCCCCCAGGAAGATATACAATGTGCCTCATCGATAGCGACAAGATTGATCATTTTTCTAAGCTGTAGCAGCCGATGCCGCATAGGGGTAGCGGTGATTTTTTCAGGGGAAACATAAAGAAGGTCGAGTTTGCCCTCTTCGAAGTCCTGTTCCACTTGAGCTTGCTCTTGCAGTGCCAAAGAGCTATTGAGATATGCGGCCCTTACACCGGCAGCCCTAAGCCCATCTACCTGGTTTTTCATCAGGGATATCAAGGGCGATACCACCAAAGCGGTCCCCGTTAATTTGATCGCCGGAATCTGATAACAAAGCGACTTGCCGCCACCGGTAGGCATGATGACAAGACAATCCCGCCCAGAGAGGACAGCAGCGATCACCTCTTCCTGCAAGGGACGGAAGCTCGAGTATCCGAAGTATCTTTTTAATATTTCCGTAGGCATTAATCCGGTGTTTATCCGGTGTAAAGATAGCATATTGTTCGCGCCCTATCCGTAAATAATCGTTTGTAATCGTTTATATACGTCTATAAACGTATAAAAACGCCTTTGATGCTAAATTGGAGGAGGGGGAGGGGGGTATGAAATGGTTGATAGGAAGTATGAAATGGTAGAAAGGAGGTATGAAATGGTTGAATATTTGTAAAACGATAATATTTGTGTATATTTATTGGAAATTTGCAATTGCCCTTGGTGTTATTTGGCCCAAAACATGTGCAAGGATAACTACTTAGGCTTAAATGAAGGTAAGATAGTACATACAACTATAGATAAATACGTACCCCCATGCCTTGAGACATTGCTTTGCGCCCCATCCAATGGAAAGAGGATTAGACTGCCGGTATATCCAGGAGCTATTAGGACATAAAAACATTAAAACTACCTTGATTTATACCCATATCACAAATAAAACCCTTAAAAACATCCCATCTCCCCTAGATAATTTAAAAAAATGACAAAAAAGATGAAAAAGCGGAACTTTTGATATAGCTTTGTGCGGTATATAAGGTAGTTATCTTGAATTTTTAACCCTTCATTAATTAATCAGAAAAATATAAATAAATGAACAATCAAGAAAATAAAAAACTTGCATATTTAGATACAGTGTTGCAAGCAATTAAGAAATTAGGTGATAAAGTAGATTTTTTAGATTTATTAAATGAATTACATAATAAAGAAAAAACAAAAATAATCAGGCAACTTATTAGTGGGGGAAATCTATTTTTAGAAAAATCCTTAACTCACCTTGAAGATATGGGTCTTGTTTCAATTCATAACCCTGAATTTAAGGGAGATAGCTATAAAGTTTCGCTTACTTTTGAGGGTGAATTGAAATTAGATGAAGGTGGATTAGTAATTGAACAAGAAGGAATAAAAAGTGAATTAAAGGCAAAAACAAATTTTCATAAAACTATGCCAGTATTATCAATTCTCTCAATAATTATTTCAATAGCTGCTCTTTCTATTACGTTATATTTTAATAATTTGATAAAATCTAAAGACAGTAATCCTAATAATGAAAATTCATACAAATCTAAATATAACGACACAAAAAATGAAAAAGTAATTATTGATTCAATTAAAGTAAAGTCAAAATTAAAAGATTCGATAATAAAATAATATTAAATTAAGCTGAATTTTCCAATATAATTAATTGATAAGAATTAGAAACTTAAAAAAAAGATATGGATAATGAAAAAGAATATATTGATGAATTAAAACAATATATTACAAAAGCTGAAGAAAGGTTATTGTACTCTTTAAAGAGATTTGATATATTAATAATATCTCTGTCAAGTGGTGGACTTATTCTTGCTTTAAATATTTTTAAAAGCTTTGATGAAAATACAATTGCAAATAAAATTAATCTAGTTCAATTAGCTTGGATAGCATTTTCCATTTCCTTAATTTCTAATATTATTTCACAGATTACAGGATATTTTGCTAACAAATATGATATTAAATACACAAATAATATTATAAAAGAAATTAAAGGAAAAAAACTCATAGGAAATCAAAAAAGAATTGAATTATTTCAAAGAATTAATGATTATTTTACAGCTGGATTAAATATAATATCTTTTTTAGCTTTAATTTCTGGCATTAGTTTATTAACTTTTTTTCAAAATTAAATTTTCAAAATGTGTAATAAAGAC
>JALSTN010000260.1 GCA_026983735.1 Saprospiraceae bacterium
TCAATGCTCGACTGCTTGGAGCAATACCTCCCAATGCCTTCAAAAACCCCTTCGCATCAGTATTGTACCCGACCCACCTGTTCTCAGATATTATTTTCACCGTGTTAACAGCTCCGATTGCTTGAGCCTCCACAGAAATTTCATCGAGCAGTGGAAGTATGGCTTCTTTGTGAGGGATAGTGACATTGAACCCTGCCCAATCCAAATCTGATATTTTTTCCCGCAATTTTGATAATTCCTTAACCTCTAGTATTTGATAATCATAATTAGACCAGTTCAGATTTTGGGCAAACTTTTGTTTAAAGTACTTTTGTGAAAAAGAATGTACCAAGGAAGCCCCGATAAGACCGTAAATGGAATATTCCTGTTTATTCATCTACAAATGGTTTTCGTATTGGAAAATCTGAAGCCAACCCAAATATTTAATGGGACTTCATCAAGAATTACTTCAATTTGAGAAGAGATTGTTACCTCTTGGCCCTCTTTAATTTCGCACAGAAGGTTTGTCTGTCATTTTGGCATAGATTTCTTTTATTCTACGTATCTTTGCAGACCGATTTGTTCCCGATTCTAAGGGAAAAGGTCTGTTTTGCCTCAATCTATTCGTCTGTACATAAAACGTTCAACAGTATCAGACCTGAATTGTTTGAAGGAGGGCGATCACCATTTCATACAAATAAATCAAAATAAGAATCCATATAAATTGCTTATGTACAATGACAATCCGACATTAGATCATCTAGTCAAAACGATTGACCCGATGCGGCAAGGGGAGGTATTGGACTTTCCCGGTCATCAAGAGAAGGGTAATGGAAAATTATTCTATATCGAGAGTTTTGGATGCCAGATGAATTTTAGTGACAGTGAAATTGTCGCAGCTGTCCTTCACGGAGCCGGTTACCGATCTACCCGCAACATGGAAGAGGCAGACTTGATCCTTGTAAATACGTGTTCGATAAGAGAAAAAGCAGAAGATACAGTACGAAAGAGGTTGTATATCTACAATAAGGTCAAAAGCTCCAAACCCGGCACTCTAATCGGAGTATTGGGCTGTATGGCAGAACGAATGAAAAAGAATTTACTGGAAGAAGAAAAATTAGTTGATCTCGTTGTAGGACCCGATGCGTACCGGGACATGCCCAAGCTATTAGAAAGTGCAGAAGACGGACACAGAGCCATCAATGTCCAATTATCACGAGAAGAAACCTACGCCGATATCAGCCCTGTGCGACTAGATAGCAACGGAGTAGCTGCTTTTATCTCAATTATGAGAGGTTGTGACAACATGTGCTCTTTTTGTGTAGTACCCTTCACTCGTGGTCGAGAGCGTAGTAGAGATCCTTTTAGTATCGTTGCGGAAGCTAGGGACTTATTTGACACCGGTTACCGCGAAATCACTTTATTGGGACAGAATGTAGATTCTTACCATTGGAAAAATCCAGAGACAGGGGAGGAGGTTAATTTTGCTCAGTTACTTCGGATGTGTGCAGATGTCAATCCCGACCTTAGAGTCAGATTTTCTACCTCTCACCCTAAAGACATGACCGATGAAGTCCTGTACGCGATGGCAGAAAAAGAGAATATTTGCAATTATATTCATCTCCCGATCCAATCTGGCAGTAATCGGATTCTTGAACTCATGCGCCGAGGATATACGAGAGAATGGTACATGGGTCGTATCCATGCCATCCGGCGGATTATTCCCGAATGCGCTATTTCCTCAGATATTATTGCAGGATTTTGTACTGAAACAGAAGCGGATCACCAAGAAACTTTGGATATCATACGCCAAGCTCAATACAGTATGTCCTATATGTTCTACTATTCTGAGCGACCCAATACTTATGCGCAGCGTAATCTCAAAGATGATGTTTCGTTAGAAATTAAAAAACGCCGACTAAGTGAAATCATAGCGTTGCAAAACAGCATCTCCCGACAACTCAACCAATCTGATATTGGAAAGACCTACAAAGTCTTAATCGAAGGGGACTCCAAAAAATCAGCGGAAGACTTTAAAGGCCGAAATTCTCAAAATAAAATGATTATTTTTCCTAAAAATCCCGGTTTAAAACCCGGTGATTATGTTTATGTGGAGGTGTTGGATGCCACTAGTGCTACTCTCAAGGGGCGAATCACACAAAACCCACAATCATGAATCTATTAGCTGTAAAACAACGATTTGGTATCGTAGGGATTTCACCATTGCTAGACCATGCATTGAATAAAGCTATTCGAGTAGCTCCTACAGACCTAACTGTACTCATATCAGGAGAAAGTGGTGTAGGGAAGGAAGTTTTTAGCAAAGTTATCCATCAATTAAGCGCCCGAAAGCACAATCCATTTCTGGCTGTTAATTGTGGTGCCATTCCACCCGGCACGATAAATTCTGAATTATTTGGACATGAAAAAGGTGCGTTCACAGGAGCCAACACAGATCGGAAAGGATATTTTGAAACAGCTAATAAAGGAACTATATTCTTAGATGAAATCTCTGAACTCCCCCTCGATACCCAGGCTCACTTGCTACGTGTGTTAGAGACCGGTGAATTTATACGAGTGGGAGCTTCCACAGTTAGAAAAACAGATGTCCGGGTCGTCGCCGCTTCTAATGTGGATCTGATGCAGAGGGTGAGAAAAGGAAGGTTTAGAGAAGATTTGTATTATCGCCTAAGTACTGTTCCTATACACATTCCTCCTTTGAGAGAGCGAAAGGAAGATATCCTGATTTTGTTTAGAAAATTCTCCCGTGATTGTGCTGAACGATACCGTGCAGATCCGATTAAACTGGAACCGGATGCCGAACAACTCATCATCCATTATTCTTGGCCGGGCAATGTTAGACAATTAAAAAATGTCGCGGAACAGCTTTGTGTACTCTCCGACTCAAAATACATTACCAGTGAACAGCTGATCTCAATTATCCCGGACATAAGGGAGAGGAATATTCCCGCTATCCGTCATAATAATCAGGATACCCCTCATGAAAGAGATATTTTATTCAAGCTACTTTTTGATATGAAAAATGACCTTGACAAACTCAAAGGTCTTATCTTCCAACTTGTCGAAGACAACAATCTTCAAATGCCACATATACTACCCAATATGTCCTCTGAAAAAAATGCGCAATGGGAAACTATGGCTCCGGAGTTTGTCTCTCCCACTTCCAAAGAAAACCCTTCTCCGCTTTTCGTCTATCCGAAAACTCCTCAACAAGGAGAAATACCGAATACATCAGCAGAAATTCCTCCTCAGCCTTCTCATGCAGTAGAAATAGGGGTAGTAGACAGTACCTTAAACATTGAAGAAATGGAGAAGCAACTTATCCGTAAAGCCCTGTTAAAACACCATGGAAGGAGAAGAGAAGCAGCTAAAGAGCTTGGTATTTCTGAACGAACCCTTTACCGTAAAATCAAACAATATGAAATGTAGATTTGATGACAGAAAACACGCCTTTGGAAGCTCCACAATTGCAGAAATTTTATAATACAACTATTTTCAATTTATTAAAAATTTTTAAAGATATGAAATGGTTGAGCTTATCCTTAATAAATACATGGACACCTTTATCATGGATTATAGTATCTGCTGCTGCTCTTTATAGCTGTTATTCCTTTAAAGGCATTAGCATCGACCCCAATGTACACACTTACAATGTCAAAGTATTTACAGATCATACTAGTGCTGGGGTTCCTGTAAACCTACTAGATAATTTTACTGTCGCATTGGACAAACGAATCCGAACTGAAACTCGTCTAAAACCTAATGATGAATCCCCTGATCTAGTTTTTAAAGGAGAACTATTGTCCTTTCGCGTGACACCCGGTCCGATCTCTAATGAAGAAAGCACGACTTTCAACCGGCTTGAAGTTTCTGTAAGTATTGATTATGTCAACCATATCAATCCCAAAGACAAGTGGAAGCAAACATTTAGCCATTACGAAGAATTTCCCGCAGACCAGAACCTCTCTGATGTTCAGGATGAACTGCTCAAGCAAATCACAAATAAACTCATAGAAGATATATTTAACAAAGCATTTACCAATTGGTAGTAATTATGAAAGTAATACGAAAGGATATAGGTTATTACCTGGAGAATGAATCCAGATTAAAAGCTCTCTCGCATGAGATTTTGGACAAGTGGATCGTTCGGTGTCCTGCCAGTTTTTTACTCCATCTAGCAAAAGCTAGAAAATTTATCTTGGATGGAGAACCATTACCACAAAAACAGCTTCATCTCTTAGCAGCACTTAGTCCTGACAGAATTACGCTACAAAAGGTACTTAACCAACCCCCTCGGCGGCTAAAGCATACCCTACCTTCCACGGATAGTACAATACCGAAAAAAATCCCAACTGAATCTCCAAATGATACTGTACCTTCAAGTCAAAACATTACCATTGTAGCAGAAGATACCAAAGCTTCAACGGAATCTGATGACAGTTTGCCGAAATTGAAACAGAGAAAGGCTCCTCCTACCCCATCCACAAAAGCCAAACAGTCTAAGAAAAAACCAATGAAACCTAAATCACCCAATACAATCGCTAAATCCAAGAAAGAACCAGAAAGCTTTACAGAATGGTTACTTGCACTCCAATCCCCTTCTATTACTACAAAGCCCTCCGGAGCCAAAAGCAAAAAACCAACCACCCCAAAAACTCAAAAAAGATTGAAGAGAGCACTTAAGAAAATTAAATCCTCAACTGCTGAGCCTGTGTCCGAAACATATGCTGATTTATTAGCAAGTCAAGGTCATGTACGAAGAGCAAAAGAAATTTATAAAAAGCTTATTGCTCAATATCCCGAAAAAAAGAATATCTTTGCGCAGAAATTAGAAAATCTTAAAAAATAGCATTCAATGCTTACACTAGTCACAGTACTTATTGCCATTAACAGTGTGCTGTTAGTTTTGGTTGTTTTAATCCAAAATCCAAAAGGGGGAGGAATCGACTCTACCTACGGAGGATTTGGTGCTACTCAGATGTTGGGAGCTTCCAGATCAACTGATTTTATCGAGAAACTGACATGGTATCTAGCTGCTTCTCTTTTCATTCTATGTATTGTTGCTGCCTTAATGGCAACTCCAGATGTAGGAGGAGGAGAAGGGCTATTATCCGAATAATATAAATCCCCATGAGCAGTTGTTATGAGCCTGTCCTATGACGGGCTTTTTTAGTTACCCCCAAGTCTCCCTTAAGATTAGTTATTGGTGCTACTCACTCATTCCAGATACCAATTATTTAGAGGCGTGTACGGATAATTTCTTCTACAATTTCCGGATTCAAGAGTGTCGATATATCACCGAAATCTGAGGTCTCCCCACTTGCAATTTTCCTTAAGATTCTTCGCATTATCTTACCACTCCTCGTTTTGGGAAGACCAGGGACAAACTGAATTTTATCACATTTTGATATCGGCCCAATATCCTGTGCAATCTTACCATTAATCTCCTTATAAAGCGCCTCCGGATTATCCACATCTCCTCGCAATATAACAAATGCATATAGCGCATTTCCTTTGACTTCGTGTGGATATCCGACAATAGCAGATTCGACCACAAGAGGATGTGTATTGATAACATCCTCTATAGGGGCAGTCCCCAGGTTATGTCCAGAAACTATAATAACATCATCTACTCTTCCCGTGATACGGTAATAATCTCGTTCGTTTCGCAATGCTCCATCTCCTGTAAAATATCGGTCTCCAAATGAAAAGTAGGTCTCTTTGTATCGTTCCAGATTACCCCATATGCCACGAGCCATGGAGGGCCATGGAAATTTTATCGCAAGCCTTCCCGAAGCGGGAAATCCATCTATTTCTTTCGCTGATTCATCAAATAACATGGGTTGTATACCGGGCAATGGCTTTCCCGCAAATGTAGGATGATCATGCAACACCTCAGGAATCGTCGTAATCAATATTCCCCCCGTCTCTGTCTGCCACCACGTATCTACGATCGGGACAACTCCATTGCCAATATTCTTCTTATACCAGACCCATGCTTCCTCATTGATTGGCTCCCCTACCGTTCCGATCACCTTCAACGAAGATAAATCATAAGCTTCCACTAATTCGATTGGAAATTTCATTAAGGCACGAATGGCCGTTGGGGCCGTATAGAATTGATTGACTTTATACTTCTCCACTATTTGCCAAAATCTACCCGCATCCGGATAGGTGGGAACACCTTCAAACATAATTGTAGTAGCACCCGCAAGTAAAGGACCGTAAACGATGTAACTGTGCCCTGTAATCCATCCTATATCTGCTGTACACCAATAAATATCTCCCGGATCATACTGAAATACATTTAAGAATGAATAGGTCGTATAAATCATATATCCACCAGTGGTATGTATAATTCCCTTTGGTTTACCCGTAGAACCTGAAGTATATAGAATAAATAATGGATCTTCTGCTTCCATCGTCTCTGCCTGGCATTGATCCTCAACTCCTGCAATTGCATCTTTCCACCAGATGTCCCTCCCCTCTAACATTACTACATCTTGGTTGGTCCGATTATAGACGATTACCTTCTCTACAGAACCCGTCTCTGATATCTCCAATGCCTGATCTACTATCGCTTTAAGCCCAATAGTTTTCTTACCTCTATATCCACCATCTGCTGTTAAAACTACTTTACAGGTAGCATCATCTATACGAGTCGCTAATGACTTGGAAGAAAAACCGGCAAATACTACCGAATGAATAGCACCTATCCTCGCACAAGCCAAAACAGAAATAGCCAATTCGGGAATCATCGGTAAATAAATACAAACACGATCTCCCTTTTGCACACCTTGTCTTTTGAGTGCATTGGCAAATCTGGATACCTCCCTATACAACTCCCTATAAGACAGAATCCTCTCCTCCTCCCCTGGATTATTGGGTTCCCAGATAATCGCCGCTTGATCGCCCTTTTCATCTAGGTGCCTATCTAAACAATTCTCTGTTATATTCAATTCCCCGCCCCCAAACCATTTAAATTCGGGTTTCTTCCAATCATACTCTAGAATTCGATCCCACTTTTTCTTCCATTGGAATTCAGAAGCTATCTCTCCCCAAAAGCCCTCAGGATCTTGCACACTCTTTCGATAAAGGTCCACATATTGCTCTACTGTTTTTATTTTCATATCTTTAAAATTTTCTAATAAATTGATTATATATGTATTATAAAATTTCTGCAGCTATGGAACCATTGCGCTCTCACGTGATTTTTTTTAATTCTTCAACTACTTTACCTTGGCTATGAAAACATCGTAAAAATAAAGAAAAAAATCCATTCAATACCCTCGATTAAAGACAGAATTAATATTCTACACAAAAAGTGCATTTGAAAATGTCACGAGGTGTAATTAACAAAAAAACGAGCACTTGACCGAGGTGGATTAGCGGGCTATGGCGATGAGACTATTTGCTTGATTCAAAAGTCTAATTATACCCGAGTTGAATAAAATTCAGGGATAAAATGAAGGCAATAATTCGAGATTCCCTCACTGAAACTTAAAAATAAACCGTCCTGTTATAAACCCTTAAGGAGGATGGGTCAATTAAGGCTTAAAATATTCTATGTCAGTACTCTACAATATTTGATCTCTCAGATATATTGGTCGAAAACATGATGTGGGAAAATGGCTTTAGGAAGTAGACAGCTTTTTAATTCGCTCACAAGACCTATACTTAGGGTCAATGTGGAGATAAGTTTTGGATATCTTGCTCTTAATCCAATGATCTAGCAGCTCTTCTTGTCTCATTTGCTTTGCCATATTGAGAATTCGGTCATAATCTTGGTTAAGATTGGCTGCATGGGGCAATGTCCTAGATATAAGTTGAATGATTTTAACCAATGGTTCCCCCCTCGGTCCTTCAAATCTTATCGGAACGGTAATTTCACCCGGATTTAGACTGTCTATGGCAAAATATACATCGGCTTCCAGATCTCCTACATCAAAAACAGAAGTACCATCTTTTGGGTTGATTAACCTTCCCCCTGAATAATAGCTTTGCTCGCTCTTTTCGCCATATTTCTTAACTGCCTGCTTAAAATCAATGGAGTCGTTAATAATTAGGTGTTTAATAGAGTCGAGCAATCGCTCTGTTTTAAGCAGATCTTCTTCTGTTATCTCCGGTTTAATCAAGATATGGCGTGTCAGGATCAGATCTCCTCTTCTACCCAATAATTGGATAAGATGCAGGCCAAATTCCGTTTCTACAATATCCGAGACCTCCCCCTTTTGA
>JALSTN010000261.1 GCA_026983735.1 Saprospiraceae bacterium
CACCCAGGCCCATAGTGAGTTATTCCGTGCGCTTGACAATCCATTTACTCCACGCGTGTAAGCCTTGCCTACCCAAGTCTCCCCGATCGGGACTTTAGGATCATTTTTAAAATAGTAATTGATCGGTTCCGGTGTATTGCGTATGGGCCGAAACAACTTTTCAATTGTTTTGGAAAGTCCATCCCTGACACTTTGTTTGATTTCTCTATGTGAAGCGCCAAATGTAGCTCTTCTCAACAAATGGGCTGCATTATGATAATTCCATTCTCCAGTATATTCTGGCAGCCCGGAAGGAACAGGAGCTGCGGTTTCCTCTAGTTTGCCGACCTTTTGTTTGGTTGTACTATCGCTCATAAAACAATATTTATTTAATGAAAACTGTTGCTAATTTATACAAATATTGCAAAGATGGGACAGTAAACCTTAAAAATAATTTCCTACTCCTCCAAAAAAGCGTCTTTTATTATAAAGATAACAGAAATTACTCATTTTTTATCAACTTTCTCAAGAAGAGCGACCATTGTAAATCTGAGAATAACAGAATACTCCACTACATACTACCTATACCTTGTAAAAAAAATAATGTACATTTGTTCTGGCAATTAGACCATAGAAATGAGAATAGAGATCAATTCATTTATTTATCAATCACTGTGATTTGGCATCGAGTCTTTACAAGTCAACATATGGAGAATAACCTTCCTGTTTTCAACTTCGCCTTAGTAACGGTTGTCATGAACCGAACACAAATTTTATTAATCTTAGATTCACACAGAAGTATAATTAAAAAAACTCAGGTGATAACGAAGCGGTTACATAGCTGCAGAAAATTTATAATACATTTAATTTCAATTTATTACAAACTTTCTGCAACTATGAAAGTTGGCTTTACCTATATACTCTTCTTGCTTCTAAATTCGAGCGCTCCACTAATCGGACAAGTATCTAACCTTTTGGTTAACCCTGGCCTGGAGATGCATGATTCATGTAAAATCAAACATCGGGTAGATTTTTTTAATGGAGGATTTGGGTGGGAGCGTATCAAACCATCTACCCCGGATTTATTTTGTTCCGGAGGTATCCCTACAGATAACGGCACTCCGAAAAATTACCAAGGAGTTCAACCACCACATTCGGGAGAAGCTTATTTGGGCTTAGTAACTGAATTTCTCACTAAGGATAAAGAGACTTGCCGGGAATATGCTATAGGGACATTAAAATCTCCTTTGGAATCCGGATTTTGGTATTACCTCGAATTTTATTATTCCCTGGCAGACAAATCGACTTATGCGATGGATAGATTAGGGATGAAGGTTTTAAAATCACCGCTTGATGACAATTTCATATCTACTTGTCCATCGATCGGAAAAGCCCTATACATTACAGAACCTGACATAGAGTCCACTTCGACTTTACTCAATACCGATATATGGCAACATGTCTTTGGCACTTATCTGGCCCAAGGAGGAGAAGACCGGATAATTCTAGGATGTTTTAGACCGACGGACCCTACACTTATCAATTATAGGCTGCTCAATCCCAACCAAAATAGCAGTAAGTATTCTTCGTATTACTATTTTGATGACATGAGAGTAGTTAAAATAGGTGTAAAGTTGCCGGATACAGTCTACTTATGCCCCGGTGAAATCTATGCTTTGGAAGCTCAAGTAGACACCTCTTTACACGCCAACTTACAATGGAATACCGGACAATCCGGTAATAAAATCAGTATATCTTCACCGGGACAATACATCTTAAGCCTGGACTTTGGGATGGCACACCTCTTTGACACAACGGACGTCGTCCTCCTTCCCAACACACTGGATCTGGGCATGGACACCTTTGGCTGTAATGACAGAGTCTTTGTGTTAACCCCGGACCATCGATTTGATAGTTATCATTGGAATGATGGCTCTACCCTTCCCTATTTGCCTGTTGAACACTCCGGCTCCTATAGCCTAACAGTGCAAAACAAGTGTGGTCAATTCGAAGATGAGGTATTTGTAGATATATTGGATTGCACTTGTCAAGTTTACATCCCTAATGTTTTTACTCCCAATGGCGACGGGCAGAACGATGTGCTTGGCCCATTCCTCTATTGCCTTAGTTCTGAAATCGTCCAATATCAGTTTGACATCTACGATAAATGGGGAGGAAAACAATTTACCACAAAAGATCCTTCAGAAAAATGGAATCCATCAAAGCCCTTACCTGGAGTCTACACCTATCAACTCCGGATGACACTACTAAGACCTGATGGTCAAACTCTTCCTTTTCTAAAATCAGGAACAATATCTCTCTTGAAATAACCGATTTTTAAAGCCTTTTTATGCTTTCGCCTTTGAGAATTTGGGGCTTGGAGATGAACACCATTCCCAGAAAAGTGAGTAGACCATTTAGTGCAATAATGAGAAATCCAAACTTGAACCCACCAAACCAAATAGCTGAGTAGGTATCCATTAGGTATGAAATGGTCGGAGCCAGAAGTACAACCCAAGGAATCCATTGATCCTTCACCTTTCGATCTGTCAACATACCAAAGGCAAACATTCCTAAAATAGGGCCATAGGTATAACCCGCTATCTTAAACAGATTGTTGATTACAGCATCATTATTTATCCAATTATAAATGATAATAACAAAAAATAATATTAGGGCAAATATCAAATGTACCTTGCGACGTGTATTTGTCTTTTGCCGATCCGTTTTTATCTCATCATTGGGCAGATCTAATATATCCACACAAAACGATGTTGTCAATGCAGTCAACGCACTATCTGCACTTGAATAGGCTGCTGCGATAAGGCCTACAATAAATACCAACCCAATGTAAGGCGACAAATACTTTAATGCGATTAAAGGGTACAATTGGTCCGATTTGGCCGGAATCTCAATACCGTTTTTTCGCGCATACATATATAGGAGTGCTCCCATGGTCAGAAAAATGGCATTGACCACAAACAAAATTATAGAGAATAGTGCCATATTTTTTTGAGCATCCTTTATATTCGGGCAACTGAGATTTTTTTGCATCATATCTTGGTCCAGTCCGGTCATTACAATTGCAATCAATGCTCCTGCTAGGAATTGCTTGTAAAAGTTGTTTGGATCACTCCATCCGTTTTCAAAGAAAAACCATTGCCCCAATCCTGCTTCACTAACCGCATGGGGAATGTCCCAAATCCCAATACCTAAGCTACTCGACAATGCAAAAACAGTGAGAAGCACCGCCGCAATCATACTTATCGTCTGCAGCGTATCCGTCCATACAATGGTCTTAATCCCTCCCTTAAAGGTATAGGTTAAAATTAGAACAATCGTAATGGCTACGGTATGCCAAAAAGCCAATCCTAAAGGCCCTGTCACAAATGCATCCAATACCAAAGCCACCAAAAACAATCTGAAGGCCGCCCCGATGGTTCTAGACAATAAAAAGTAGAACGCTCCCATCTTATAAGCTCTAGCACCAAAACGCTCCCCCAAATACTGATATATGGAGGTAAGATTACGCCGATAGTACATCGGCATTAATACAAACATGATGACGGCATACCCCACAAGGTAGCCCATTACCATTTGCATATATGAAAATTCCATGTTCCCCTTCCCGGCACCGACCAATCCGGGTATGGAGATGAAAGTAACCCCGGACAAACTGGCGCCAATCATCCCAATTGCCACCAAGATCCATGGTGAACGCCTACTCCCAATGTAAAAATCCGAGTCTGTCGCACGAGCCGAAGTCCAATAGGAAAATCCGATAAGAATGAGAAAGTAAGCTGCGATTACTAATAGAATAACCCAAGGAGAAAGTGTTGTCATTATACAGTCATTAGAGGTACAGTCATCCCCTCCCAAATTCTTTTTATAGGAAGGCAATACATAAACTTATCTTGCAAAAGTACATTTTTTTTTGCATTGGAAGAACTCTCCTTTTGCCCCCATCTTACAATCCCATTAATTGCATCCTCTTCTTCACTTTTATTATAGGTCACTTATAAAATTTATAAATACAACAAAAAAACCATAAAAAAATACTGGAAATAAATCTCAATATGAAAAAAGTATATACCTTTGGGCATACCTTTTTATAAAAAGGATAGATTCCCATTTCATACCGGCACTTATAATTCCTTTAGTGGATCTCTAATATTATAAGTACTAATTACTCCAAAGCCAAGGTATAATCAAAGGGGATACAGATGGAATCTCCTTCATAATAGTTTACTTCTATTCAATCGTCAAAAGGGAGTAAAATATACCTAAATACAAAGATACATTAATATTAATGTAAGTACTTTATTAAATTTGCAATATTATATTTTTTAAAATAAGGCGCAATGCTATATTTTATATCGTTTTCATCGAAGTAAAAAACTTCAAAACTTTTGAGACAAATTGAAAAGCAATGTTGTATTACGAATAGTAGTTCAAAAGATCATAGTCATATTATATCATCCAATAAATCACTCCAAAATGTCTAGAAAAATTATATTATTAGGATTCTATATATTTGGGTCCCTCATTGGCCTCAATGCCCAAGAATATAACGATTACATCGGTGCGGGGCATTCAGATGGGGTAAAAGTGTATAGTAGTAGTGACTTACACGAGCGGTATCCCGGAAAATTCATAGCAGAAGGACGCAATACCATTAACGGCAATGGTTTGGAGGGAGCATTGGTTGAAGCCTCACGTTTTTTGTCACAGAGTACCCTAGGGTACGATATGAAGGTAATCCATCAAGTCGCGGACATGGGAATAGAAGCATGGCTAGAGGATCAATTCACAAAACCTGCACCGGATTTTATAGCTAAGACAGTTGAGGCCTATGAAGTGTCCAATTATTTTGCTCTAACCGTCGGCGGGGCAGATTCCAATGAAATTGCAGATCGCCCGAACTGGGTGCACTTCGAATATGCCTGGTGGGAATACAATGCATTCAATGATCAAGATATGCTGCGGCAAAGAGTAGCCGAAGCGTTAAGTGAAATACTTGTTGTTTCCTATAATAATGGACGAGTAGCCAGCAGAGGTAGAGGTATGGCAACCTACTATAATATCCTACTCAAAAACGCGTTTGGCAACTTTCTGGATTTGTTGAGAGACGTCACCTATAGCCCTACTATGGGCAACTATTTATCCCATTTCAATAATCCAAAAACAGATACTTCGGAGAATCAACATCCCGATGAGAATTACGCACGTGAAATTATGCAACTCTTTACTATTGGCCTATATGAACTCCATCCGGATGGAAGTAGAAAAGTAGATGCAGACGGCAATTTCATACCCACCTATGACAATAATGACATCTCCGAATTTGCAAAGATATTTACAGGTCTAGGTGCTACTGATGTAATTGAAAATATGTACCGCGACACAGCCTCTTTTGGTATGTATTGGGGGTTTACGGATTTTACGAAACCTATGAAAATGTATGAAGAATGGCACGAACCGGGGGAAAAACACCTTCTTCGAGGCCTCACCGTACCGGATGGACAGACGGGAGAAGAAGATATTGAAATGGCTCTGAAGAATTTATTTAACCATCCCAATGTGGGTCCCTTTATCGGAAAGCGCCTCATCCAGCACTTAGTTAAATCCAACCCAACACCGGAGTATGTGAACGATATTACAGCGGTATTCAATGATAACGGTCAAGGAATCCGTGGAGACTTGAAATCCGTTATCAGAGCGATTTTACTGCACCCTGAAGCAAGGGATTGTGAATGGATTTCTGACCCTAAAGCAGGGAAAATGCGTGCTCCTCTAATGAGATATACACATTTTGCAAGATCCATGACGAAAGATCATCCTTACGGCAATTATTGGAATCTAGGGTATGACTACAACATTCAAGTTGGACAAAATATGATGGGCTCCCCGACGGTATTCAACTTCTACAACCCTTCCTTTAGTCCTAATGGGCCGATTAGTGATGCCGGATTAGTCGCTCCGGAATTTCAAATACACAATACCCGTTCCAGCATAGCTTATGCAAATTATGTGTATGGATGGGTGCACTGGGATTATATATTTAGTAACTGGGTACCGGGTGATCCTGACTCCAAGTTGGAATACCCGGAACTGTATCCTTTGGCCAGGCAGACAGAACCCTTTATTAATTATATGGACCTATTGTATACCTATGGTAATCTTTCCGACTACAGTAGAAATCTATTTAGAGAAATACTTGAAAAGCGCAAATCAGATAGCGAATACAAAGAAGATCGAGTACGTTTAGGGCTTTACCTCATGTTGATCTCTCCAGACTACGTCATTCAAAAATAGTTTTATTCACTCCAAATTAAAAGAAAATGTCTACTAAAAATATAAGAAGAAGAAAATTCATATCTGACCTTACAAAAACAGGAATCGGACTAAGCACCTTTTCTACCTTAGGCGGTCTCAATCTGTTAAAAGGAGCTACCTTGTTCAATAGCTCTATCTATGAACCCAGCGCAGACTACAAAGTACTCGTATGTCTGTTTTTAGGAGGGGGGAATGATTCTTACAACATGCTTGTCCCAATGGGTAAAGATTACAGCACCTACGAGACAACACGTACCAATCTCGCTTTATCCGAAGATCAACTCCTGGAAATCAAACCGACCAACACGCCGGGAAAGCGCTTTGGACTTCACCCTAGACTCGATGAATTACAAGCTCTATTCAATAATGGGAACGCTGCATTTATCTCTAATATCGGAACATTAATTAATCCCGTCACCCCACAAGAAATCGAAGATGACACTGCGGAGTTACCTCTGGGGTTATTCTCCCACTTAGATCAAGCCATCGAATGGATGACGGCTTCTCCCCATAAGAGAATTTTAAAGGGATGGGGAGGTAAAATAGCAGATCGGATGACGGCACAAAATCCTCCGAATAATATACCCATGAACTTCTCTCTATCTGGGACGAATACTTTCCAGCAAGGACTTTCGACAATAGAGTTTGCCATCAACCCCTACTCCACTTCCTATGGATTTCGAAACTACGGCGAAAGAGAATACAGCACTTATTGGACGGATTACACACATGCCATTGACAGCTTGCTGGAGCACCCCTACAAGGATCCATTCAAGCAGACCTATGCCAATGTATTAAGGGATTCCAGAGATGCTTATTTGACCTTTGGAGATGCGATGGAAAATACAGAAGATATTACTACTGAATTTAGGACTACACGGTTAAGCCAGTCCTTTAAGCGCATCGCCAAAGTTATTAAGGCCAACCAAATACTGGGGTTCAAACGACAAATCTTCTTTGTAGATTACGGTGGATTTGACAATCATGATGAGCTTTTGGATAACCACAATACTTTACTCAGAGAAGTAAATGATGCTGTGGGGGCATTTTATCGTGCACTTGAAGAAATCAATGCCGCTCAAAATACGGTCCTATTTTCCATGTCTGAATTTGCACGCACCCTTACTTCCAATGGGAATGGGACTGATCATGCCTGGGGGGGACATTCCTTTGTCGTAGGTGGCAATGTAAATGGAAAAAAAATCTATGGGGAGTACCCCTCATTAGACCTCAATAACGACGAATTCATCTACAGGGAGACCGTAGTTCCGACACATTCTACAGATGAATATTTTGCCGAGTTAGCCAAATGGTTTGGTGTTGGGAACAGTGATATCAATGACATCTTTCCCAACCTCAAGAACTTTCATAATATTAACTCGGGACTCCCCTTTGGATTCATCAATGTTTAATAGCTAAATAAAGTCTAATAGATTATAAAAATAAACTGTCATGAAAAAAATATTTATTCTATATACTCTTATCATTGGATTTTCTTCTTTGGCATCTGCTCAGTGTTATCCCGATCGGCATAACACCACATGGTTTGACGCTTGGATATCTTGTGATATGGCGCAAAATCCAAATCAAGCTAGAGGTACTTCCCACTGGATCATGTACGACCTGGGGCGAGATTACGTCATTAGCAAGATGCATTTCTGGAATCTTAACATTCCCGGTCGAATCCAAGATGGCGTCAGACAAATGTCCATTGATGTTTCGGACAATGGTAACGACTGGACAGAAGTCGGCATTTATGAAGCGGACAGCGCTACGGCATCTAGCATTTACGAAGGCGTAGAAATACCCGATTTTGGCCCTACTAGTGGGCAATATCTCTTGATAACGATCCTAGATACCTGGGGTGGAAATTGTGCAGGATTTAGTGAGATGAGAATTGAGGTAGAACCCAAAATCATCAGTTCTACCCCCCAGCTGGAAGATATGGACTGTCAGCCAAAGAAGGATGGCATTCGTATTACTTGGGAACAACAATCCAAAGATGAAGAAGTATTTATTGAAAAGAGTGTAGATGGTATGAAATGGCAAAATATCAACCATTTCATACCCAATAGTGCGTCTCAAGGAAGTTATTATTGGGAAGATAGAGAAACAACTCAAGGTTACTATCGACTCAAAAGAAAGCAATCCGGCGCGTTCGCTTACTCTAAAGTCCACTACTGTACAAAATCAAGTTTGGTGGCTTCTGTCTGGCCCAACCCGGTTAAGGGCAAATGTCAACTCCGCATTGGAAGCACTTCCCATGCAAAAATAGAGTACCGTGTCAGCAACGTTTATGGGCAAACCATTCATAGCGCGTCAATTCCCGCTGCTGGCCCCCTCACTTACATTGATTTGAACTTACTTAGTCTCGCTCAAGGTACGTATATCATCGACGTCCAGCAAGACGGAGAAACCACTTCAACAAGATTTGTGAAGCTATAAAATCTAACTAAAGATATAGCCAGAGGGGGAGCGAGCGTTTGCCCACAAAAAGGAATTCGTCTTTTTGCCTTATGACTATAGCATATGTTGGATAGGGGTTTTATTTTCCATCTAGCAAGTAGTCTAGCAACAACCTCCTCCGTCATAAAAGTAAGTAGAAGGAGTAATCAATAGATCCGGTATACCTGAAGATTCTAATTGAGCTGCTGTTTTATCACAAACTGCAAGCGGCATATTGTTGAGCATAAGATGCCCCTTCCCATCATCAATATACTCCTCACTGCCGAAGTAAATAGCGGTCTTCCCTGTAAAAACACAGGGACCATCTGCCGGCATCGGGTCCTTTATCGCTGCAACTTCAATGCTTTCGATAAATATATTTTCTTGTATCCCGTATTTACCGGATGACAATACTCGATAGGGACGACGGGCCCGAACTTCTATCGTAGCAAAGCCCGCTTCTGTCAATCGGTCAATGTATTCTCCAAATGGGATGGCCCCGGATAAACAAAGTGCTCTGAGATGATCGTCATCGCGCAATGCCTCCGGCATCTTTTGATCGCAAATAGGATCAGATAATACGAGTTTCCCACGAGGTTTTAATACTCGATAGGCTTCAGACAATGCTTTATCCAAATCACTCTGTTTAAATATATTAAAGAGGCAGTTTTGGGCTACAATATCAACACTTGCATCTTTTATCGGCAATTCCAATGCATTCCCCTTTCGCAAATCTACAAAATCCTTAGAGAACCATTCATTTACACCAGCTGCCTTATCAAGATTTTCTCTACACACCTTCAGCATATCCTCTACTGCATCCACCCCTATAATTCGGCCTTTACTCCGACTAAAATAAGCGAACTGAAGCAATTCCATTCCGCCACCTACTCCTAAATACAATACACTGGGATTCCCCGAAAGATCACGAGGATGCACTGTGCTTCCACAACCATAATTCATCTCCAACATAATCGCGGGAATCTCTAGCTCAGGGAGTTGCCATATGGGGGTAGTTGTGCAGCAAAGACCTACATCTGGAGTGCTTGCTGCTCCAGCATATAGATCATAGGTTGACTCTAAATAACTCATCTGGTTTATCTGTTTAATATGGGTTCAAGCTAAATGAACTAATTCAACTCATTAAACATGAGTGTAGGGCAATAGTTCTCATTCCAAACACCAATACTGTCTATTGTATGACCAAACAGTCTAAATGCAACAGTTTAACACGAACATTATAAATTTAGTCAAATAAGGGAACCAGATAATTTTATTCAACAATGAATTGCAAGATAATACAGGCTTTAGGCAAGTGGGACCTACTCCGAAATCTCTACTTCGCTAGGATCGACATCTACTGCATTAATCATATCCCGCTGCGACTTAAACAAGTTCAGTCCAAAAATACTTAAGTTCTTAAACTCCGCAAGAATATTAAAATAAAGCAGGCTATTACGTGTACCAACATCCCCCTTTTTAATCCGTTTTATTTGAAGTTTTCGAAGGGTACTATTTTCTTTAATTAATTCCTCTTGCGTAGCTAATAGAGCAGCGTAATCATCAAAATCTTTCTTTTGCAACATCCCAATGAATTGATTAAAAAAATCTGAAGTGTGATTAGCGAGTTGAAGGAGTTGATTTATTTGATCTTCCTTTAACGGTTTGTGGTTATTACTTACATGTTTATAAGAAGGAATCACAATATGCGATACGCTGTGCGTTAACTCTCGAAGGTAATCCAAAATTTGCACATAATAATGTGCCAAATCCATTGTATCCTCCGGCATTTTACTAATGGTTTGATCCAAGTTATCTTTCCATTTTTTAGTTCTGGAGTTTAGCGAGGAAAATCTTTTCTTTACTTTTTGCAATTCGTTTAAGTCTTCTGTCAACAGGGATTGTAATGCAGAGGGAATCACCTTATCCATTTCCGTTTTGACTCTTTCGATCCTCGACAAACCCTTGTCGACCAAACTTTGTCTATTGATATTAACCAATTCGACTATTTGATCCTCCTCATTTTCAGATTGCTTTTGTCTGTGGTACAAATGAGTTCGATACAATACATAAATCACAATGGCTAACATCCCAAATACGCCTATCCATCCTCCAAAATAAAATATATTAAGCATGATGAACGATATCGTAAAAGCTATAAATGCGGTAAAAAACCATCCACCCACAACTGCAAAAACTCCTGAAACCCGATATACCGCACTTTCTCTTCCCCAGGCTCCATCAGCAAATGATGTACCCATCGCTACCATAAAAGTAACATAGGTAGTTGACAAAGGTAGTTTCATATTGGTCGCCAGTGAAATCAAGATACTTGAGACCATTAAAGTTACTCCTCCACGAATCACATCAAATTCCGGGGCCAATTCTTTTAACTTTCGAACCATTTTTCTAAATGGTGAATCATCAAATCTACTAGACAAAAAGGAGGATACCGGTGCAGGCAATACCTTATTAATACGCTGCCCTGTTTTAACTGAAAATCGCACAATTGCTCTCGACAAGGCAGAAGAACCAAATCGCTCATCTCCTCCACCCTGTCGCCCCAAATCCAATGAGGTCTTCACAACAGCCTTTGCCTTAGACGAAAGATATAGTGTAATCATCATTATCACACCGGCCAAGAGTAACAAAATGATAGGTGTCTTTACTTTGCCGGCAAGCCCTTCCATCAAATAACTATGTGCATCAACTCCACCATGTGAAGTAAAATCAAGGTAGGAGGCATAACCTGCTAATGGAACACCAATAAAATTAACTAAATCATTACCCGAAAAGGCTACTGCTAAAGCAAATGTACCAAAAAGGATTATAATCTTAAATACATTGATCTTGGTTAAATATATCAATCCGCCAAGTATTACTACCCAGCTTCCCAGCAAATAAACACTAATCTTCAACGGATGGCTGACAAACATCATACGAGTAGTGGAATCTAAAAAGGTAGCCGATTTTAATCCCTTAACGATAACAAAATAAGAAATACTCGTCATAACCACACCCGCCCATAATATGGTAATCCACTTCGGGGTCTTGTGATAATCAAATGAAAAAATTACTCGACTAATGTATTGGAGAACAGCTCCTACAGTAAAAGCCACTACTACTGAGAGCAGGATTCCTGAAATAATAAACAGCGCCTTCCCTGAATTGATATATTCCATTACAGAGAGATCGGACTCCTGATGAAAGGACTTTATCACCGCCATGCCTACTGCAGCCCCTAGCAATTCAAAGACGATAGATACCGTAGTCGATGTCGGCATCCCAAGGGTATTAAACCCATCCAACAATAGTATATCTGTCACCATCACCGCCAAGAAAATAAGGATAATCTCATGAAAGGAGAATAGTCCCGGGTGAAATATCCCTTTTCTAGCGACTTCCATCATACCACTTGAGGTAACAGCACCGAGAATGACCCCCAAGCTAGCTACTAATAAGATCCACTTGAAGGTTGTAATCTTGGTCCCTACCGCAGTATTCAGAAAATTAACTGCATCATTGGAGACGCCAATTATCAGGTCGGAGATCGCTAAAACACCTAATACTAATACAATTACGAGATATATATCCATGTTGGTCTAGTTTTGCACAAAGGTAAAAGCTCATTTACCATTTGTATATTATTCTTATGTTAAGTTAATATTAAATTTATATGGTTTTTATCCATTTCTGAAGACCGTTGAAGTAAGCTAACTGCAGTTATCTCACATCACCGTGGCCAATTTTTCTCCAATAATTACTTGCCCTAAGCAGTAATCAAAATCAATTTTAAAGTTATCTCCTCCCTTACCCGCATATACCCAACTCAAACAAAAGAAAAATGATAAATAGATTTATATCGCATTGCGATTGATACAATTCAAATCTTCAAAAGCTTGCTTTAATCTATCGACAAAAGAGATTTCAGCTTGCCTGAGCCACTTTCTAGGATCGTAGTACTTTTTATTAGGTTGGTCTTCACCTTTAGGATTGCCAATCTGAGTTTGAAGATAAGCTCCATGCTCCTTAAAATACTCCCGAACACCAGAAGCAAAAGCCCATTGTAGATCGGTATCTATATTCATTTTTACTACACCGTATTCTATGGCTTCTCGGATATCCTCTTTGGAGGAACCGGAGCCCCCGTGGAATACAAAGTCAACGGGGTTGGGTTTAGTTTTCCACTTATCCTGAATATATTTCTGTGAATTTTTAAGAATTATCGGCTCCAGGGTTACATTCCCAGGTTTATAGACCCCATGGACATTGCCAAAGGCCGCGGCGACGGTAAAGCGATTGCTAATTTTTGAAAGCACTTCATACGCTCTAGCCACTTCTTCCGGCTGTGTATACAGAAGGCTATTATCGACATTAGAATTATCTACACCATCTTCTTCTCCACCGGTTACCCCTAATTCAATCTCCAATAGCATTTCAATTTTGGACATCCGCTCGAGATACTCCGCAGAAATCCTCAGATTATCCTCAAGCGGCTCCTCTGAAAGATCCAGCATATGAGAGCTAAACAGAGGATGTCCTTTTTCCTTATAAAAACGCTCCCCGAAGCTCACCATTCCCTCTAGCCATGGCAATAATTTCTTCGCACAATGATCCGTATGGAGAACAACACTAACCCCATACTCTTTAGCTAAAGTATGCACATGAGTTGCACCTGATATAGCCCCGAGAACGGAGGCTCTTTGATGGGTATTGTCCAATCCTTTTCCGGCATAGAATGAAGCACCTCCATTTGAAAATTGAAGAATGACCGGAGAATTTACGGATTTTGCTGCTTCTAAAACTCCATTTACGGAATCAGTTCCTATTACGTTAGCCGCGGGAATAGCAAAGTTTTCCTCATTCGCATATCGGAATAATTCTACGAGTTCATCACCGTATAAAACACCTGCTCTAAATTTAGTTTTCGACATTTGATTATTATTATAATGAAAGAGAATAAAATCAGCCGGGGCAAAAATCCCCTTTAGCCTGCAGATGCAAAGATAGGCTATTAACTTCTATTTTCACTTTGTAAATGGCAGCCGAATTTTACAGGTATTTATTTTTAATGGCCTATACGTAAAAGAGGTATGAAATGGTTGCCATTTCATACCTCTTTTAACCAACAATTCAATAATAATTACAGAATTTCCTTCTCGGACAAATATCTCTCGGCATCTAGGGCGGCCATCGCGCCACTACCTGCTGCAGTAATTGCCTGCCGATAAATACGATCCTGACAATCACCGGCAGCAAATATGCCTTCCACATTGGTTAGGGAACTGCCCGGCTTAGTAACGATATATCCTTGATCATCCATATCAATCCATCCTTTGAAAGGTTGGGTATTGGGGATATGACCGATCGCAACGAAAACAGCTTTAACGGGTAAGACTGTTTTCTCATTGGTCAATCTATTGAGTACCCTTACTCCATCTACCTCTTCTTCCCCAAGTATTTCGTCTACAACCGTATTCCAGTGGATGTCAATATTAGCAGCCTTTTTAACACGGTCTTGCATAATTTGGGATGCCCGCATTTCATCTCGTCTCACCAAAAGGTTAACTTTAGGACTAATCTTCGATAGATATAATGCTTCTTCTAGTGCACTGTCTCCCCCCCCGACTACGGCCATCTCTTTACCTCTAAAGAAAAAGCCATCACAGACGGCACAAGAGGAAACCCCTTTATTCATCAATTTTTCTTCTGAAGGAATCCCCAGCCATCGTGCACTTGCACCCGTAGAAATAATCACAGCGTGCGCTTGTATCTCTTCACCACCTGTTGTCCATAGCTTATGAACAGGACCTGTAAAATCAACCTTATCAATAACTTCATACTTCACAACAGTACCAAATCGTTCAGCTTGCTTCCTAAAATCTTCCATCATCTCAGGCCCCTGTACACCTTCGGGGTATCCTGGATAGTTTTCTACGTCTGTTGTAATCGTCAATTGGCCACCGGGTTGTGGTCCGGTAAAAATAATTGGGGTCATACTCGCCCTGGCTGCGTAAATCCCGGCGGTATATCCCGAAGGACCAGCCCCTAATATTAGACAATTATGAATTTGTTTTTCTTCCATTTTACTTCGTATTGATAATTAATAAAATTCATTATTAAAACATATAGTTATACCCCTTTACCTTTCAATTGTTCGATTCGATTACACAAATTGTGACAAGTGTCACTTAGCTCTTCTTTCTTAACTTCATAAACGATATCTGCCATTTCATACCAAGGACCTCTTTCTTCTAAACCGCTTTCAATCCATTCCCTTATTTGAGCTTCAGATTTAGACGCAAGTAACGGACGCGTTTCAACATTGGCCTTCAAACGTTCAAATAGAAGGTCCTGTGTCCCTTTCAGGTACACACTTAATCCTGATTGACTCATGAGTTGATGAGTAACACTCCGGCAAGGTGTGCCTCCTCCGCATGCCACTATTAACGCATGAGATCCGGGAATAATCTTCTCCAACGCCTTCTTCTCATATTGCCGGAAAGCTTCTTCCCCCTCCAATTTAAAAATATCAGAAATCGCACGTCCTCTTAATTCGGTAATGAAGGTATCCAAATCGATAAATGGAATTTCACATATTTCAGCGAGTTCCCTACCAACAGTAGATTTGCCTATACCTGGCATCCCCCACAGAAAAATAATACTTGAATGGGATCCCTTTTCCATGAGACGATACTATTTTAACAACTTATGTCCAATACGCCCCCACAGCTGCCAAAGCAACCCTCCTACTATCACAACAATAGCTAGCCAAACCCCCACCATAATCCAATGTCCGTAGATACACTGTCCGATGAGAAATAGGATGGCATACACCAATAACGTACCTAATAACATAGCTAAAACCCCCTTCGGAATACTGGTTTCTTCAGAGGGAATCGCAATGTGTCGACCCGCCTTTACAGCGCGGTCTAACACAGGGCTCCACCCCTTCCCTCCCGGCTGAATTTTCTTGTAAAAAGACTCTAGGACTTCTTGACTATCTGGAGGAGTAATATACGTCACAATAAGCCAAATGATCGTCGTGAGAAGTACGACCATTGGGAACTTCATCCAAGGTGCAAATAATCCTTCCTGGAAGATTCCCAATTCATCTTTGTGCCCAAACAAAAACGCTCCTACTGATGTAAAATTGAAGAGGACAGAAATTATTCCAGAGGCAAACATTGCAGAGATCTCACTCCAGGCATTGATCCGCCACCAAAACCAACGTAATATAAAAATCAGTCCTGTACCGGCTCCAAATAAAATGATAATATCAAAAATTTGCTTAGCATTCTGCAAATTTAGCGCAAACCAGGCACTCACAACCATCATAAACACCGTCGCAATACGCCCTACTTGCACTAATGTGTGTTCACTCGCCTCCGGGCGCACAAATCTTTTGTAAAAATCATTGACTACGTATGATGCGCCCCAATTAAGATGGGTTGAAATCGTACTCATATATGCCGCTAAAAGAGAGGCCAATAATAGACCGTACATCCCAGCAGGCAAAAAAGTCAACATGGCGGGATAAGCCATATCATTACCCAATTTGTCTAAAGGTATATCAGGAAACGCCTGCTTCAAACTTGCAATATCCGGAAAGACTACAAGAGAGGCTAGCGCAACAAGTATCCATGGCCATGGCCGAATGGCGTAGTGTACGATATTAAAGAAAAAAGTTGCACCAATAGCATGATTCTCATCTTTAGCCGCCAACATGCGCTGAGCTATATATCCACCACCACCGGGTTCAGCTCCGGGGTACCAGGCACTCCACCACTGTACTGCAAGTGGAATAATCAAAACCGTCATCATAACCTCCCAATTATCGAAATCGGGCAAAAGAGAGGTTTTGGCTTGAACTAATTCATTAGACAATAATGCTTGTAAACCTCCAACCTGTGGGAGTGTTACAGCATAATACGCTGCAGCGACAGCACCGATCATAGAAAGTATGAATAGGATGAAATCCGTATATACGACCCCTCTAAACCCACCGATAGCACTGAAAATAGCAATTACTACTCCAGAGCTTATCACGACTTGTTGAGGGGATAGCCCCAACATAATTCCTCCGATCTTTATAGCGGCCAATGTCACTACTGACATAACCATAATATTAAAAATTAATCCCAGGTAAATAGAGCGAAAACCTCTGAGAAAACGAGCAGCAGGACCACCATACCTCAACTCATAAAATTCCATATCCGTCGTCACATTTGATCTTCTCCATAATCGAGCATAAATAAAAACAGTCAACATCCCGGTCAGTAGGAACACCCACCATACCCAGTTACCCGCTACTCCATCCCCACGGACTATATCTGTCACTAATAAGGGAGTGTCGGCAGAAAATGTCGTAGCCACCATACTAAACCCTAAAAGCCACCAGGGCATACTTCTTCCTGATAGGAAAAATTCCGCAGTATCTTTCCCTGATTTTTTTGAAACCCATAATCCTATCGCCAAAACCACTACAAAAAAACCAATAAGAATCCCCCAATCCAACAAAGTAATGTTCATAATTCTTCCTAAATAGATTAATAAATTAGCTGCAAGTCCAGTTCCATTTGACCGCAAGTTACAAATAATCTGTTTTCTCCCTTTATCAAGTATGCTATACCTTGCAAAAAAAGAAGGGGGAACAAAATGCCCCGCCCTCCTCATATAATAACATCAACAAAAGAACAGACTTGGGGAGTCTGTTTATCCCTTTCTATTTCTGCCACCAGAGCTTCGTATCCATTTGATCTGGTCCTTGCGCAGCATTAGCTGCTTCGACACTAGCACCATTGAGATCATAGGATTTAGGCCCATATTGCATCCTTGTCGGATAGGCGCCATTAATGTCTCCTAACCCATAAATATCAATATCACTAACACCATTGGCTAATTCCTTTGGGAATCCGGACTTTCTAACGGTCGCCCATCCTTCAAATCCTTCGGTGTAGTTGGCAATCCATTTTTGTACGTTGATTTGCTCCAACATTTCCTCTTGGCTACCTTTCAGCTTTCCCATCGGGGAAGAGGCAATAAATTGGTCGATACTTGCATCGTCAATCTTGTATAACTTCATAGCTGCTCTTAGACCATTTTCATACATAGATTGAGCATCACCACTTGCAAGTCCTCTCAATATAGCTTCGGCTCGATTGAAATACACTTCTGCAGAGGTGAGCACTATTTCAGCATTAATATTGTCATCATCCGGATCCATTCCAATAATGCTTTTACTGGGATTAGAGAAGAATTCAAATCTGGCAAGTGGCTTAACAAAACCATTCAAACGTGTAGGTTGACCTACGTAATAGGTATTTTCGGCCATGGTAATCGTATAGTCCAGATCGTTTTCTTGAACGGTATATTGAGCTCCGGCGTCATCTAAAACAGATTTTATATAATCCAATCGCTTAGGGAACAATGCCCAGCCAAGAGAGTCTTTATCTTTCGCTGGACGACTAATGGTTACCTCACCTCCCGGAGCAGGTTCAGCATACGCTCCTAGACGAGGATCTTGGTTTTTCTGTAGATAATTTATCAGCGTCTGACTAACTTTCCATTTAGAGCCCAAACCACCAAATCTTATCCAGATGTCACCATAAGAGCTACTGTTGTATTGGTTAATGCCATTATCCTTATCTACTAGAGCATCTTCAGTCTCCAAAAGAGGACCATTCAGTGCTTCCTTAACTGCTGCTTGTGCAAAATCAGCACCCGGAGCACCCAATGCGCGCATGGCAATTCGTAGTTTTAAACTGTTCGCAAAGGCTTTCCACTTTTGTAAGTCTCCTTTAAAAAGAATATCATTCTCCCCAAGATCTTCTACCCCTTCACCTGTTTTCGTCGCGTCCCCAATGGTATTCACTGCTCCTGTCAATGCATCTATCAGACCTTTGTAAATATCTTTTTGAGCATCGAACTTAGGTAAAAGAACCGTTGGGTCACCTGCTTCAGAGTAAGGGACATTGCCAAATACATCCGTGTATTGCTGGTAGTACAGCGACTGCAAAATAACACCAACTGCATGACTGAGCTCATTCTCAAAATCTCCCCCGGGTTCGGTCAGCTTCAAATAAGTATTAATGAAATTAAAATAGCTTCCATACATCTCCCAAGACGCTTGGGTATATCCTCCATGGAATTTATACCCCAGCTCGTCATTCCACCATGAACCATGATTCCCGAAGCAAAAATATCCGGCAAAACGATCAGCATGTATTAGATTGGCCCTCCAATAATAGTATCTGGAAGGAGCATACAATTTGTATTCCGCTTTAGTTATAAAATATCTGGCACTCGCCTCTTCGGGCGTAATCGCATTTGGATTGGTATTGATTTTCTCAAAATCACTTGTACAAGCAAAAATGCTAAGTAAAATGCCTGAGATGAATAAATAAATTATATTTTTCATTATTATGTAATTTTATTTTGAAAAGATTTGATCTATTACTTTTGAATTTAGCCATTTCATAACACGGACAAGATTTCGTCCTTCGAACTAGTCGTACATGTCTTTAAAACAACTAAATATGCCTCTAAAACTTGACTTTTAAGTTTAAACCGATGCTTCTGACAGAGGGTAAATTGTAGTACAACATCCCTTGGGCGAAGTTACTTGTACTATACGTCGACTCCGGATCGAAATTCCCTAAATCATTGCGCAAGAATAAGAGATTTCGCCCGACAAACCCCAAACTAACCGATCGGATAGGTGCATTGCTAAGCATAGCCATAGGCAGTTTAAAATTGACTGCAACCTCCCTGAGACGAATATTGGTCTGATCATATACATAATTGGAGGCTATACCACTCATCGCCCCCCAATATTGTTGCCCCGTAATCTTTGTTGTATTCTTTTCCCAAACAGGATCTTCAGCTGTACCCGTATTTATTACACCATCTACTACGATACCATCCTCTCTGTATTCTAGTGATCTATCCGAAACACCTGCAGCATCGAGACCTGCATCCGTCCCGGAGTAAAGTTGCCCACCGATTCTTCCATCTATCAGAAAACGAAGTACGACCCCTTTATAAGTAATCACATTGTTAAGTCCGCCAATCCATTTAGGTTGATAGTTTCCCAAATAAACCTTATCACTTGTCGCAACAGGTCGACCATTTTTGTCGACAATAAGATCCCCGTTTTCATTGGTCTTGAAGGTGGTACCATAGATATCACCAAATCCGGGATTAGCTACAATTGAACTATCCTTTAGACGTGCACCCTCCACTGTTGCCTGCACGACGACACTTCCTGAATTGTTGGTACTAAATACATAGTTATCAATCCCTTTAAACAATTCTACAAGTTTGTTCTTATTCTTTGAAAAGTTAAAGGATATATCCCAAGTTAAGTCTTGTGTTTGAACGGGTGTAACACCCAGTAAAAATTCAAACCCATCATTATTGACTTGTCCTACATTCGTAAACTTGGCGGTATATCCGGTAGCTGGAGCGACCGGTACGGTCGTAATCAAGTTTTTAGTCTTTTTGGAATATACGGAAATATCACCATAAACTCTATTGCCAAACATCTTATACTCTAATCCAAACTCCAGAGAACTCGTCTGTTCGGGTTTCAAATCAGGGTTTCTCTGTACCGAACTCTGAGACAACACCGTTAGGTCTTGATAACTATCCGCATCCAAGCTGTAGGAATTCAACAATTGATACGGTCCGGTATCACTTCCCACATTTGCCCAACTCACGCGAACCTTTGCAAAATCAAGCCGGTCGACATGCATCAACTGGCTCAAGATTAAAGATAAGCTAGCTGACGGATAAAAATAAGACCAATTGTCCTTTGGCAATGTAGAGGACCAATCATTTCGCCCGGTGATATCCAAATAGGCAAAATTCTGATAGGAAAAAGAAGCCGATCCATAGACAGAATGAATTTTCTTTTTTCCCAACTCATTGTAGAAGGGGAACGTATTTTTAGCACTAGAGACCGTAGCCTTTGTCGGAATTTTAAAATCATCTCCTCTTACTCCTTGAGAAGTAAAAGTGGACAAGAGCTTATTCGCTCCAAGATTTAAGTTTAATCCGATGTCATCTGTTAATTGATTATTGTACATCAACAAGACATCCGCATTGGTCTCCGAATTCTTATAATCCCTAAAATTAAATCTGCCTTTACTAAAGAACCAATGACCATATTGGCTAACCGTTTCAATTGTCTGGTTGACATAATCTGTACCGATGCGGCCAAATATGGACCAATGATCCGTCAGCTTATAGGTAGCTTTTACGAATCCCTGTAAGCGGTTCCTCCGATCATCATTTCTATCATTATACAAGATCCAGAAAGGGTTGCTGCCAAGACTATTGTATGAAATGGCGGAAAGGGTCGCTGGATCTTGAAAATTGGATTTTAGGTCAGCTATCGGGATATTTCTAGGTGTCTTATAGACATAAGCCATGATTCCCTCTGTACCCTGATCTGGTCTATTAGTGGCACTTTGTTGAAAATAAGTCACTTTAGCATCCAAGTCCAATCGATCTGATATGGCAGTTGTTGCTCTGAGATTAAAATTATGGCGATTGAGTCCAGACTGTTGTAGTATTGAGCTAATCGCTGAATTAGAATATGAAAAGCGTGCGGTAGTACGATCATTCCCGCCCTCTAACGTCACTGTTTGAACTACATTATGTCCGGTGCGGAAAAAATTCTTGATATTGTCCGGTTGAGCAGAATAGGCTTTTGTAGCGCCTTCTTCTGTCCAGTATGGCTGAACAGAACCGTCCATCTTAGGTCCCCAGGAGCCGGATTGATCCTTTAGAGTAGCAAAATCAGTACTTATGGCTCCATTCGAGCCCATCCCGTATTCATTTTGGAGTTTTGGTAAAAGCATCGGGTTATCAAAGGAATAATGAGCAGAGTATCCTACGCCAATCCCTTTTTGAGCGGTCCCTTTTTTCGTGGTAATAAGAATTACACCATTCGCCGCTCTTGATCCATAGAGCGCCGCAGCGTTGGGGCCTTTAAGCACTGAAATAGATTCTATATCATCTGAGTTGAGGTCAGATATACCCGTCCCATAATCAGATCTTCTATAATTTGCTGTTCCTGTACCATTGGCACTACCAAAACCCGAATTGTCAATAGGGACACCATCCACGACATATAAGGGTTGATTGTTACCCGAAAGAGAGTTATTTCCTCGAATAACGATTCGAGTTCCACTACCGGGACCTGCCGTTGACTTACTCATGACCAGACCGGCGACACGTCCGGTTAGCTGATCGATCACATTGCTCTCTTTTGCTTGTGAAAGTTCGTCTCCGGACACTTCAGTAATGGCATAGCCCAAAGCCTTTTTTTCTCTTGAAATACCTAATGCAGTTACGACGACCTCGTCTAAAAGAGCGCCCTCCTCTAACGTGACATCCAATATAGTTTGATCCACAATCTCTACACTTACAGGTCTATATCCGACCAAAGAAAAGGTAAGCGTAGCTCCTTGAGCAACATTTATGTCATAATGTCCATCCAAGTCTGTAACCGTCCCTTTGGAAGTCCCCTCTTCGATAATATTCACACCGATAAGAGGGGCACCGTCAGTAGAACGGACCATACCGGAGATATTTTTTTGACTCCATCCTTGACTTATTACAAGCAAGATGATAAATGCAGTTAGAAAATAGTTTTGTTTCATGATTTGAGTTTTATTATTAAAAAATGAATCAACGCGATTTTGATTTACAAAAATATCTATCCTTAAAGTCCTCTCCATTTGGAAAAAGCTTCCATGGCCTCATACTCTGCCAATCCGAGTTTGCGGTAAAGAGCTGCAGTCATTCGATTTCTATCTTCAGCTCGTTGCCAAAACTCCCGAACATCAGCTCCTGGGAAAGGTGGATGATCCTTTTGAGACTGATGCATAAAGATGGCTTTTCTTTTCTTTTCTAATTCAATCGGACTGAGGGGAACCGCCATATCGATTTCATGAATAGGCCATTCATTCCACGCTCCTCTATACAACCATACCCAACAGTCTTTAACCCATCTCTTTCTTTTTAATTTATGCATCGAGGCAAAAACTGCATCTAAACATACTCTGTGTGTTCCATGTGGATCCGCCAGATCTCCAGCAGCATAAATTTGATGAGGCTTTATTTTCTCAATCAACTTTGTAACCAACTCAACATCTTTATTTCCCAGGTTTTTCTTCTTGGAAGTCCCGGTCTCATAAAATGGGAGGTCAAGGAAGTGAATATGGCTATCTTTGACACCACAAAAACGAGCACCTGCTCGTGCTTCTGAACGCCTTATCAAACCTTTAATTCGCCGTACAGAAGGACGATCTACCTCGCCACTTGTCTTACTCTTTAGAAACATTTCCGCTGAATCAAAAACACCATACAGTTCAAGGGAAGATCTATCAAATGAGGCGATACTTTCTTTAGAAAACTCAATAAATTTCAATGCATCATGATCGTGTACCGCAATGTTTCCGGAAGTTTGGTACACCACATGAACATCATGCCCTTGTTCTACCAAGCGCAATAGTGTCCCTCCCATAGATATTACATCATCATCCGGATGTGGACTGAATACAATTATTCTCTTTTGTTCCGGGCGTGCTCTTTCCGGTCTATGTCGATCGTCCTCTCCCGGCTTGCCCCCCGGCCATCCGGTAATGGTATGCTGAATGCGGTTAAAAACCTTAATATTGATGTCGTAACTTGATGCATATTCTATTATTAAATCACTTAAACCATTTTCAGAATAATCTTCATCCGTTAACTTCAAAATGGGTTTTTCTACCCTTTCGGACAACCAAATAACCGCCTTACATATGAGGTTATCTGTCCAATTGCATATTCCCACTTTCCAAGGTGTCCGAATTCGACTAAGTTTTTCTGCCGCACTCAAATCAACAAACACCTTGGTGCGTTTATGCTTTTGTAAGTAGGAGGAAGGTACATTAGGGGTAATTGGTCCTTCCACAGCTTCTTTGAGAATATCCGCCTTGTGCTGCCCCCATGCCATCAAAAATATCTTCTTGGCTTTCATGATACTCCCAATCCCCATTGTTATAGCTCTATAAGGTACATTTTCAATACCGTTAAAATCCTCCGCCGCATCCCTCCTGGTAATCGCATCAAGCTTCACTAGTCGAGTAAGTGAGTTTTCCCAAGACCCCGGTTCATTAAAACCGATGTGCCCCGTACGGCCTATACCCAACAACTGAATATCTAAGCCTCCATAACTGTCAATTAATTTTTCATACTCATCACAATACAACTCCCATTTATCCATCTCAATAGTTCCATCCGGGATATGAATTTGATCAGCAGGAATATCAATATGATCAAACAAATATTCATGCATAAAATAAACATAGCTTTGTCTCGAATCAGGAGACATCGGATAATACTCATCTAGATTGAAGGTAATCACGTTGCGAAAGCTCAATCCTTCATTTTTGTGCAACCTTACAAGTTCTTCATATACCTTTATAGGAGAAGATCCTGTAGCTAAACCCAGTACCAATGGCAAACCATCTTGCTGTTTTTGACGAATGGCAAGTGCAATTGACCTGGCAATATGACGAGATGCATCTAAAGAATTTTCCCAAATTGTCACGGGAAGCTTTTCTACTGACTTCAACAAATATTTCAAATCTTTTTGAGCATAAGGGTGAGAAAGCACTTCGAAATTGATATTTTGAGATGGAGTTGTTTCTGCTTGCATAAATACTTATTATGTTAAATATCAAATAATTAACCGGGCATATGGGATATCACCCAACCGTATTATGACAGTAAAATTACTTCAATTATTGATTCATAGGTAATAAAATTCCAATATTTTTCAAAAAACTGTGTGCGCACACAGTTTTTTATACTACCTTTATACTAGTGCTCCTTTCTCTGCTTTAATTTGTTTTATCAAACAAACATGAATTTTATTAATCATACCTTTGGTTAATAAAAGTAATAGTAGAGCAATGCGGCACGATAGATGCACAAACTTTGTATTACAATTTTCCCCTATTCATTAGAAAATTTTGAAGCAGTGAAAAAAACTATTCGTATAAAAGATATAGCTGAAGAAGCAGGAGTATCCACCGGCACTGTAGATCGAGTTATCCACGGCCGGGGAAATGTATCTCAAAAAAAGAAGGAACGCATTCTTAACGTAATGAAAAAACTAGGCTATGAACGCAATATTGTTGCCAGCACCTTAGCTTACAATAAAACGATCCGAATAGCGGTTCTTTTGCCTGATCCTGCTACGGATCCTTATTGGAACGAACCACTCAATGGCATTCAAGATGGGATTCAAGCAGTCCAACATTTTGGAGTTAAAATGACACCTTACCTCTTTGATATATTTAGTGAGGCTGACTTTTCCAATCAAGCGAATCAAGCCCTAATGGATCATCCGGATGCCCTACTCATTGCTCCACTCTTTCTTAAAGAATCCAAACTCGTCCTCGAAAAAGCAGAGCAACTCAATATTCCTAATGTCATGATCAACACAAACCTGCACAATGAGTCTACCTTGTCTTATATCGGTCCAGATTCGTATCAGAGTGGTCTTCTAGCTGGGAGACTTCTTCATTTTGGGCTTCAAAAAGGAGAAGCAGCCCTTCTTCTCAACCTTTCAAAAGGAAGTACAAACGCGCACCACCTTTTAGAGAAAGAAGAGGGTTTTAGGGATTATTTCAGGACCAAGCCCAACAGTCAAATTAAAATCATAAAATACGATTTCGAACATTTCAGCAATACCCAAAAGCTTGCCTTATTTCTTGATAACTTACTTCACTTACAACCTGATATTCGGGGAATATTCATTACTAATTCACGTAGCTATCATGTCGTTGAAGCACTGCCGACAACCACTGCGGAACAACTAATAATCGTCGGGTTTGATCTAATTGAGCAAAATATTCAATTTTTAGGGCAAAATAAAATCAATTTTTTAATTAATCAGAATTCCTTTCAACAAGGTTATCTAGGCGTTATGACTTTATTTGACCATTTCATACTCCGAAAAAAAATTCTTTTAAATCAATTCCTTCCACTAGATATTATTGTAAAAGAAAATCATATGTACCACCAGCACAACACAAGAAATACACCGTTCCTTCACACTTAAACTTCTACATTTAAGCTCTATTTATGCAACAATTAGACAATAAATCACCTTCAATCTTCTAACCGATACTCCATATCAATAATTCCCTATATCTTTGAGCTTTTAATTGAATCCTCTTATGAAGAAATTTAAACCAGGTGTTAGAAATTGGGCATTTATTTACTTTTGTATACTTGCATTAAGCATAGGCCTGAGTGCTTGTAATTCAAATGGATCAGCAGTAAAGGTTAAACCGAACAGAAATGAATGGGGATCTGTTCTAGAAATGAATGCTACACTATCAGCACCTAACAAAGCAGATTTAGTTGGGCAGATTCTTTTTGACACTGACACCTTAAAATTGGGTAATGTCCCTGCGAGAAGTTACATTACCAAAGAAGTGGGTTTCAGCATTGCCGGAGAAGGTCCCGTCGTAATCCTCAGTTGCCAATCAAGTTGTGGATGCACAGCCCCAAAATGTCCAAAATTAATTTATCACCCTGGAGATAAAGGAAGTTTCCCCGTTAAGTTCAGAAGTACAAATCAAGCACCCGGACCGTTTGAAAAAGTAGTCAAGGTGAAAATATTAGGCACTCCCAACAAAAAACAAATTGTTGTAACAGGAGTTGTACTTCCTGAAGAAAAAACGGAATAATGCCTTTCCTCCACTGCATTGCAATTAATCTATATCTTAACACCAAATACAACCTCAATGAATCCAGCTACCAGTAATTTGATTTTTTTCGGCCTCATTATGGCGATTTTTTATTTCTTTTTCATTCGCCCTCAAGGTAAAAAGCAAAAAGCACAAAACGCATTTGTCGATAGCTTGCAAAAAGGGGATCACGTCGTAACTTCCAGTGGAATAGTTGGTAAAATATCGAAAGTTGATCCTAATATAATAGAACTTCAAGTAGATCAAAAAACCTTCCTGAAAGTGCTTCGTTCTACTATATCCAAGGAGCTCACCGATGCCTTAAACAACGCCGACAAATAACCTGATAGATTCGCGGTATAACACGATCCTGAATTTAATTCCTACTTAGATACAAGGGTAGGATTCACAACAGAGGGCAAAGCGTTTTGACAGGCGCAGAATATTTACAATATATTTAATTCCAATTTATTAACAATATTACAAGCATATCAAATGGTATGAAATGGTATGAAATGGTATGAAATGGTATAAAAATATTCATCGAGATAAAAAAGCGCTTATCATTTCGATGATTTTGTCTCTTCTAATATGGGCCAGTCTACAAATGTCAAAAAGTCGAATGGTAGAACGTGTGATTGAGACACGTTTAGTCCCTCATACAGGATATGCTTTGGTGCGCAATTATCCCAATAAACTAACACTGCGAATATCCGGTTCCGGTTGGCATTTACTCGCATTAAATATAAAGAATAGTGACACTTGGGAATATACTTTACCTAAAAGATCGGAAATTATTTTATCAGAAAGAATTCTTGGAGATTTAATACGCAAATCTTTTAACTCCAAAGGAATTTCAATAGTTTCTGTCACGCCCTCCCCCTTGGTTCTACACCAAGAAAAAGAACGCACCAAAACAGTACCTATCTCAGTAAAGGTGAAAGCTAAAGTCCCTAGAAAGTATTTGGTCAGCGGCCCTGTTTCTATCCTTCCGGACTCTATTACCATCAATGGGCCGAAAGAACAAGTAGAACAAATCAAACAGTGGGAATTGGGTGAATATACACTTAGCAATCTCAAAAACCAAATGCTACAAGCGGATATTCCCCTAAGTAAGTCTATACCGGAGGTGAATATCTCAGCAGATAGCGTTCACCTTTCCTTGCCTATTGAAGAGGCTACAGAAAAACAGGTTATGGTACCCATTTCCTTTGATACGACCTATCCCATTGCTAAGATCTTCCCTAACAAAGCACAAGTTATCCTCTTAACTCCTCTCGGTAAGTACGACAATATCACCTCAGATAAACTCCACCTCCTTTTCTTCCCGGATTCTATAAACCGATACCCCACTTATCCTTTAATATTGTCCGATACCCCTAAATACTGTAGACATATCAGGACCATACCGGAATATGTTGAAGTATATTTTAAATAAAATACTATACTTACCACCATAAGACATATTATTTTCATACCTTTGCGCCGCTAAAACTGATTTTCGCAATCACATTTGGTCATAAAAATAAATTAAATCATGGCAGTTTATCTAGCTAAAGAAAAATTACAAGAGATTTTTAAAGAGTACGGTGGAGATGAAAAAAACACTGGTTCTATCGAAGGACAGGTAGCTTTATACACTTATAGAATCAAAAATCTATCCGATCATCTTAGAAAAAACAAAAAGGACTACAGCTGCAAACGCGCACTACTATCCCTTGTTGGAAAGCGTAAAGCTAAATTGAAGTACCTTGCAAAAAAAGATATCAACAGATACAGAGCTATTATTGAGAAACTCGGATTGAGGAAATAATATCACTGATATCTTTCATTTTTTGTATTGCACACAGGCATACATTTCTTTTAATTTATCGGGTATAACTTATCATGCTAAGGCTATTTGCCTTGCATATTATAACTATTAAAACAAGTATATATGGGACAACAAACCCCAATTTCGACCTCCTTTAATCTTCCCGATGGAAGAGAGGTCACTATTGAGACCGGCAAATTGGCCACTCAAGCAGATGGCTCTGTAGTCATAAAATGCGGAAATACAATGCTTTTTGCCAGCGTGGTATCAGCCAAAAAGGCAAAAGAAGGACAATCCTTCTTCCCCCTCTCTGTAGACTATCAGGAAAAATTTGCTGCCTCGGGAAGGATACCCGGAAATTTCTTTAGAAGAGAAGCACGTTTATCAGATTATGAGATTCTTATTAGTCGATTAGTAGATAGAGCTATTCGTCCATTATTTCCTGATGGATATATGAATGAAACTCAAGTAATCATCAATTTGATCTCTGGAGATGAAGAGACTTTGCCTGATAGTTTTGCTGCATTAGCAGCATCTTCAGCTATCGTAACCTCAGATATTCCATGGGCTGGCCCAATTTCAGAAGTAAGAGTTGCAAGAATTAATGGGGATTTCGTCATTAATCCGAATCGATCAGATTTAAAAAATGCTGATTTTGACATTATTGTCGCAGCTACTGAAGAGGATGTAATGATGGTAGAAGGCTCCATGAATGAATGTCAAGAAGATGAGCTTGTAGAAGCCATCAAGATAGGTCATGATGCTATCAAAACTCAAATAAATGCTCAAAAGGCCCTAGTAGATTTAGTAGGAGATAAAGCTCAAAAACGCGAAGTAGAACTTCCTGAAACAAAGGAAGATTTGGACAATGAGATTCTTAGTGCAACAAAGGACGATATCTTAAAAATCGCCAGGGGAAAGCTTGATAAAAAGTCACGCAAATTGGGCTTTGAAGAGATTCTTAATCGCTTACTAGACCAATGGACAGAAGAAAAAGGAGATGATTTCATCATAGAGAATAGCGCTTATATTTCTTCATCATTTGACAAGCTCAAGAAAAAGCTGATACGAAAAATGATGCTAGAAGAACAAACTCGTTTGGATGGGCGAGCATTCGATGAGGTTCGGCCTATTTGGACTGAAGTGGATTATCTTCCGGCCACACACGGATCTGCCATCTTTAACCGAGGAGAAACTCAAGTACTTTCTTCTTTGACGCTAGGTACTAAGCAAGATCAACTTATGAAGGACACTGCTTTGGAAATGTCTTTTGAAGATTTTATATTGCATTACAATTTCCCGGCTTTCTCCGTTGGAGAGACAAAACCAATGAGAGGTCCCGGAAGGCGTGAAGTTGGGCATGCCAATTTAGCAAGTCGTGCATTGCGTCCGGTGCTTCCCAAAGACTATCCTTATACCTTGAGAATCGTAGCAGATGTCCTAGAATCTAATGGATCTTCTTCAATGGCTACAGTCTGCTCAGGATCTTTAGCGCTTATGGATGCAGGTGTACCTATAAAATCCAATGTCTCAGGTATTGCCATGGGCATGATTAAAGAAGGCGATGATGTTGCTATTTTGTCTGATATACTTGGAGATGAGGATGCATTGGGAGATATGGACTTCAAAGTGACTGGAACTGCCAATGGAATAACTGCGTGTCAAATGGATATCAAAATAGAAGGATTGCCTTATGACCTTCTCATCAAGGCCCTTCAACAAGCGAAAGAAGGACGCATGCATATTTTAGGCAAGCTGAATGAAACCCTTGATCAACCCAGACCTGATTTAAAGGACCATGCACCAAGAATCGAAGAGATTATCATTGATAAGAGCTATATTGGAGCAGTAATAGGGCCAGGAGGTAAGATTATTCAAGAAATACAAGCGACTACCGAGACAAATATCTCCATAGAGGAGGTAGATGACAAAGGAGTTGTACAAATATCCAGCAACAATAAAAACTCCATTGAAAAAGCGAAAAAGATGATTCAGAAAATTGTCTTCGTACCATCTGTTGGAGATGTATATGACGGACGAGTAGCAAGTGTTATGCCGTATGGGGTATTTGTTGATTTCATGGGAAAGAGTGGTTTGCTTCATGTCTCGGAAATCGCTCATCATCGGGTTGAAAAAGTAGAAGACTACTATAAAGAAGGGGACGAAGTTAAAATCAAAATTGTAGATATAGACAGTCGAACAGGCAAATTCCGGCTCTCTGCTAAAGCACTGATCCCAAAGCCTGAAGGCTCCGGAAGAGATAGAGGCGGACGTGGAGACAATCGCTCTAATTCTGACCGAAACAGACACTAACCCTCTCTAGCATATTTATTTCTTATAAAATGTGCTTTACGGTAGATTATAATTTAGCAAAAACTAAAAGGAAGCCTTTTCTGTTCTTTGGCAGTGGAGGCTTCCGTTTAGATAATAACTTTTATCTCTTATAAATGATTTGTAATGATTACTATAAGGGATAATTTTTCTAAAGAGAATCCTTAAGATACTTTCTTCTCCCCTGCTCGTCAGGTTTACTCCAAATCGTGCATTAGACCATTCTCTTGATGGATAATACTATTGACAGTCTCTTGAAATCTTATTTTAAAATAAATTTATCGGAAGGTCTACTCAAGAGATAGTGTGATTCTTAACTCTCAGGAAACTCCAAATCATCACCTTCAATTAACCCTCAACTGTTATTCTAATGCGATGTATTTTGACTTTAGAACATAGTGTCACCCTGGCATTCTATTCTAGATGGTTTAGGACCATCCGTTAGTCTTTTAGATTTGTCAGGCGCCGAGCCACGATTTTTCGTCCCTTCCAATTGATCGTGCGTATCAACAGGCTCAAAGGTCCTATTAGGGAAATATAAAGAATATTCATACTCCAAACAAAAGGAAAGAAAACTAACTTGGAAATATCTAAATGAAACCTTCTAAGACAATAAAATAAAAACAGAAAATCTCCAAAAAACTTAACACCTATGGAAGCCCAAATCAACACACTCATTGGCCATTTAAACCACACTAAAAAGAAAAGGCTTAAGAGTATCAAAAGATTGGAGATACCTACTCCTATTAAAATATATTGAAAAATTTTGGAAGGATTCAAACTGTTCTTCCCCCCCCAACGTAACCTTTGAAGAACAAAGGTTTTTAAGCTCTTAACAGGAGTTGTAAATACGGCAGGTCCTGGTTGATACAATACTTTCATATCATTATTGGCCAATGTATTTATCAAGAAAACATCATCTCCCGAAGGAATGTCAATATTATTATCAAACCCTTGAATGGAGTCAAATGCATTTTTCGAAAATGCCATATTCGCACCATTCGCCAAATAATACCATTTTTTGACGATGCCAAACTGAATCACATAAGCCATCCCAGCATATTCCAACATTTGAAACACCGACCATAAATCCCATCCCCCCTTTACGAACACCGGCATAGCACAAAAACTCCAATTATACCTATTGTAGCTATACCCGATACTCATCAGCCATTGGGAGGGGACAATACAATCCCCATCGGTACATGCGATCACTTCATATCTAGCTTTTGAAATACCATATGTCAATGCTGCCTTTTTTCCATGAAGTTTACTCGGAAGTTTTAAATACTTTATACTATTTTGCTGACTCAGCAAAAGACTGGAGGAACCATCATCACTGTGATCATCCACTAATAGAATTTCATAATTAGGATAATCTAATGTATCCAATGATTCTAAGAGATCCGGAAGGTTAATAAGCTCATTGCGGATGGGAATCACTACCGATATCCCTGGCAGATCTACCTCAATTTCCTCTCTGAAAATGAATTCTTGGAAGTCCTGTTGATCAAAATTCAAACGAATCATTCTCAGGAATAATACATAAAATATTTGCACTAAAAAGGGGATAAAAGAAAGGAAAAGTAGCGCATTAACCCCTATTAGGGCTACCAGGGAAATCAACGACAATAACATTATACCCCCTTTTATCTTTCCTCATAACCGGAGAGGAAAGGACCATCTTCTTCAATATTAGAATCACTATCTGAAACTTCATCTGTATCTACCACTTCATAATCTGTCCAAATCCCCTCTCTTTCCTCTTTGATCTGCTGTCCTACTTTTTTCATATAACGCACGCCCAAAGCCTTGAAAAACAAAAAACCAACCACAAAAGGAAACCCGACAAATGTAAGCAAGATATAAAGCAATCCGGAGAGTGGCCTTTCAAGTAAGAGGTTATACAGCCATTTACCATAATCAAGGACAACCCGATAGTTAATCAATAAGGTCAATATAAAAAGGACTGGAGCAACCCATCGTAAAAGAAAAAAAAGACCTTTTATGAAATAAAACCCTAAAAGTAGGAAAAGAATCAGAAACATAAAACCGATCCATGGATTGCCTCTTGTGGAATATTGCATACGATTAATAGTTTACTCTAAATAACACCCCTCAAACAATAAATGTTGTAGAGTATAGTAAAAAGACTAAAACACACGTACAATATTAGGATAGGGCTTCCCCCACTGATGTCTGAAACTGCATATCATATAACTTTTTAAAATATCCATCAGAGGTCTGTACGAGTTCATCGTATTGCCCATGCTCTACTATTCTGCCTTTATCAAGGACAATCACTTGATTAGAATTCTTAATGGTAGCCAGACGATGAGCTATAATAATAGTTGTTCGATCCTTTGTTAATTTATCAATGGCCTTTTGTATCACACGTTCGGTCATCGTGTCAATAGAGGAGGTCGCTTCATCTAAAATCAATAAAGTCGGATCAAAAACGAGTACCCTGACAAAAGCAATTAATTGTCTTTGTCCAACACTCAGATTGGCGCCTCTCTCTTGAAGGATATGGTCATATTGATCCGGAAAATGCTCAATTATCTCATGTGCACCAATGGATCTCGCTGCATCAATGACCTTTTGCTTTGAAATAGATTGATCTCTTAATCGAATATTGTCTAGAATAGATCCCGTAAATAAAAACACATCTTGCAATACAATTCCAAGGTGTCTTCGTAATGTCTCATTATTTAAGGTCTTAATCTCAATACCATCAATTCGAGCATGACCGCGATGATATTCATACAATTTACAGATGATATTAATGATAGAGGTTTTTCCTGAGCCAGTTGCTCCCACTATAGCTGTCGTGCTACCGGCAGGGATAAAAAAACTGATATCCTTCAATACATCCTGCTGACCATCATAGCTAAAATACAAATGCTCAAATTCTACTTGCCCCTTAAATCCAACCAATGATTGTTCCCCTGTATCTTCTAAGTACTCCTCTTTATCAAGTAGAGAAAATACCCTTTTTGAAGCGACCATTGCCATCTGAACATTATTAAACTTATCCGCTAAAAATCTAATTGGGCGAAACAATCGGTTGACATACATAGGAAAGGCGACTAACACGCCTAAGGTCAACTCTCCTTTTACAACACCGCCGGCTCCTAACCATATCATGAGGGCCAATGCAAAGGAAGATATAATTTCTACAACAGGAAAAAAAACTGCATAATACTGTATTGTATTCAAGTTTGCCTTTGTGTATGCTTTATTCAGGGCTTTGTAAACCTTACCTTCTCGCTCTTCGACGTTCATAACCTGAATGGTCTTCATTCCGGATATTCTTTCTTGTAAAAAAGAATTCATCTCAGATATTTTCTTGCGAACAATCTCAAAAGACAGTTTAACCTTCTCCTTGAAAATATAGGTAGCAATGAGCATTAACGGGATCGTCCCAACACAAATTAGAGTCAACTTTACACTTGTTATTAACATTAAATAAAGCACAGCAAAAATTGAAAACAAATCAGCAACTATCATAGTTAGTCCTTGCCTAGTAAATACTAATCCTAAGGTCTCAATATCACTAATGACCCGTGTTGTATTTTTCCCAATCGGTGTCTGATCAAAATATCTCATCTTATAATCCAATAACCGATCAAAAAGCTCATTTCTAAGATCCAAAACAATTCGTTGGCCCAACCATTCTGTACCGTATACAAACACGTATTCTACTAAAACCTGCAAAACCATAACTGAGATATAAATCAATACCCATTTTAGTATCTCTTCCGCAATACTTCCCTGTGTAAATACATCCACTAGTTGGTTGATGATATAGGGTGCCAAGGATCGTAAGGGTGCAAGTACTAAGGCCAAGGCTGTGGCTATAAGAACACGAAGAGTGTATGGCCTTGCTCTTTTTAAAATACGCCATAATATGCCTAAATCCCCCTTACGTGTAACCTTTTCCATATAAAATATAAATAATAAAATCCAAAAAATGAAATTGAACCGAATCTTCTAGTAAGGTGATCGACCAAAAAGTCAAAGCCAAGAATGTGCAAAACACTTTCTAATACTGTACAAGCAAATTAAAATACATTGGCTACTCTAAAGTCTAACAAGAATAAATGCTGCAAGTTCAATGAACTATACACATTAGCGATTGCTTGAAGTAAGAACAACTTATCCAAAGGATAATCGAACAAAAAGAAAGCCGAACTCATCACTGAGTTCGGCTTTTATCTTTTAGATAAGGAATAATAAAGAGAAAAACAATTTACGATTCCATTTGGCTATCACTAATAGGACCACAAATCTTGTTCGAAATTAAAGAGGTAATTTTTAATTCTACGAGATTCAAGTAAACGATCTATCCCTTCTTGCAACGGATCATCCAATGGAGACTTAATGTAGTCTTTAATCCTCAAATCCAGTGGATTTGTGATCTTATAGATAAAACTAGAAAAATATCTCGCTTCAAATAAATCTTGCCAAGTCATAGGAGCAACATCATTGCTCGCATTAAAGACCAATTCTTTGGAAAGGTATTTTCTCGCTTCTGGGAAATACACCCAAAACAAAGGCAAAGCATATTTGAAGGTACCTGTTTCTGGATCATAGAAATCTTTAATCGGAGCTATACCCAATACTCTAACCAATAGTCTAGATGATTCCTCATCAAAAAACCATACCTCCTTAATCCGATACTGCTTGATGTCTTCATAATTGATATCGTTATGAACTATTTTGACAGTTTCTTCATACGTATCTTCATCAAAATCAATAAGGGTATCTACAGTACTCATTTGAGCTTGTACTTCCTCGATGGTCATGATGTGTTTAAAATCATCTTTATTATAAACCGTGATATCACCATTTAGTGCAAGATCTGCAATAACCTGAAAGAAAGGTCTTTGAGGATTTACGAAAGCCAAATTCATTTTTTCAGCTACATCAATCACTCGCCAAACCTTCTTTTCCCACGGAATATCAGCTTCCCTCATAGGCTCATAAGGTAAGACCCTATTGTCTTGGATAAGCGTACGTTTAACAACCCCATCAACTACATGAGCTGTATCAACTTCTGTTGATTCCTTAATTAGTTCTTCGTCCCCGCCCATCTCAATTTTATCCTGCGAAAACAAAGCAGGAGAAACAAGAACGCCTAAGAACAAGAATAAAAATTTGAATTTATATGAAAACATCATAAATAGTTTTAAAAGATTATCTGATATTGAATACCATCTGGCTCAATGGTCGTCCGGCTCGGTCCCCGGGGCAAGTAGCTTTGATATTTTCAAAGAAGTACTTGTCTCCTGGCTTTGCCTTATTAATCAAAGCTCGTGTATCCGGTCTGTATTTTCCACCGCGATTCGTTACGGGTTCAGG
>JALSTN010000262.1 GCA_026983735.1 Saprospiraceae bacterium
TAACTAATTATGAATTTCTACACCAAATTTTTACACCAAATTTTTACACCAAATTTAAGTTTCTGATTTACAGTTGTTTATTGATTATTTTTTCTACTCCTATTTCTACTCATGCACAGGACCCTTGCGACAATCAGATCATAGACCTCAATCTGGATGGCTGTCTGGGATGTTTCAATTTTACAGAAGCTTACCCTGGGGAAGCACAGAATATCAGCTGGACCCTGTACAACAAATACTACTCCAGTTGTGCTACCTCCGATCAGGCTGTGTTTTGTGAGCGAATGTGTTTTTCTGACCCCTATACGATAGAACTCACCGTGGACTATGGCAATGGGAGGAAATGTACCACGACCAAAACCGTATATGGCTGCTCAAGTGCAGGACCTTGCAATCCCAATAGTCCCCCACTGGAAAAACCGGGAGTTACCGTTATTTATTTGGAACAATGTGGGCCTAATGGGAAATTCGCCGTCAAAGTGAAGCCCACTTGTCTGCCTTATAAATATGAGATTGCCTATAATGCGACACCTTGTAATAGTACTTTGGGTGGATGGGATACAGTAGTTTTAGAATACCCCGCCAATGACTGCGCCGGACTAGTATTTAAGGAGGCCTGCGTCAAAGCCACCCTTCCGGCCGGATGTTGTCATTCGGCATTTGTGGGTTATAAGTACTATGGAGAAGGTCAAAATGATGCTATCTGCTCCATGTGTACGGCTTGCTCTCCGGTTTGTGTAGGACCTTTTCAAGATGTAACTGATCCCGACTGTTCCAGTGGAGCACCTAATCCGGGAGGAGATATTGATAAAGGGGAAGAAGGGACACTTGAGATTAACGAAGGTCCAATAAACGATCCTAATTCGAACCCCGCTAGATTGGTCAAGATGGAACTCTACGATTTGTCCGGAAAAATAGTCTATTCAAGAGAGGTCAAGGCCTCTGAAAGGAATGCCGGCAAATTGGGCAATTGGAAGAATGCCATTCCTCTAAACGGCCTGTATATTCAACGATTGATTTATTCGGACCAACAGGTCAAAGTGAAGACTGTATTATTGCCATAATATCTATTTTGAACTGGGTTATAGAGATATTTTACTTTTAAACAGCTTTAATCTGAAAGAGAAGGCCTGGTGATTAGGCCTCCTCTTTCGGATTTTAAAAGGAGAGAAAAACTTAAAAATAGTGGGCGGAAGTCCATTAACCGAAAAAAAATAACCATATCATCTATTAATTTAAAGAAAACTCCTATCTTTCGGTGTTCAAAAAACCTATTTAGTATATGAAAAAGACAGGCTTACTCTTAATAGCTATATTCATCACCTTAGGGCTTTCTGCTCAGGATGAACATTTTACACTTTACACTATGACGCCTTTACTCGTCAATCCGGCAAATACCGGGGCTTTCTACGGCACCTATCGAGCAGGGGGTATCATTCGGGATCAGGCCCCGACATTTAACAACACTTATGTGACGCCCATGGGATATGTGGATGCTCCTATCGTAAAGGGGTTTAGAGCCTGGGATTGGATCGGTGTAGGGCTGAGTTTTTATCAAGACCGAGCAGGCACCTTAAAGCTGACCAAGACCTCTACTACCGGCAATCTCGCCTACCACTTTGCCCTCAACGGAAAGGCCCCGGATCTAAAGCGGAGGAAGAAAGGTAAAAAACCGACGCAATACCTCACACTCGGGATACAGGGTGGTAATGTCGGTCTTAACATCAAGGACCTCGGGTTTACGGAAGGCGTATTTGAAGATGAGTTAGGCGGTGGAGGAGCTACTTCTCCGGATCGACAGCGTCTGGCGAATGCCAAGGTCAGCAATGTAGATTTCGGTGCCGGGTTGATGTATACTGCTATGCTGAGCAAGATGACGACATTAAATGCGGGAGTTGCCGTATTTCATATATTGAAGGATAAGCGAACCTTTTTATCCGGGCAAAATACGCTTTTTGCCCCGCGCATAACAGTACATGGATCGGTCGAACACCACTTCTCTGATCAACTCTACTTGAAACCCAATTTTAAGTACGATCAGCGTTCTAAAAGTCGCGAACTGGATATCCAAGGTATCGCCGGCGTCGTGTTTAATAAGGAGAAAGACATTGATCTGGAGTTGGGACTGGGGTATCGTCTGGGCAATGCATTGGAGTTTATTGCCGGGATGAAATACGGCGCACTACACGCTGCATTGGCCTTTGATCTTACGACAAGTACGCTGGCGGAAATCGACAATCGAGCAGGAGCCATTGAACTGGCTGTCAGTTATGTTGGTATCATTCACAAAAAGCCTAAGCCCAAACCGGTATTACTCTGTCCCAGATTGTAACCATTTCATACCAAAAAACACTTAACAATTAACTTCCAATCCTTCGATTTACAAATAAAATATGGCGTAGAGGTAATATCGACTATCTATCTTTAAGATGACCACTCTTAACAAGTAAAAAAATAACCTATGCAATCCATTCATTTTTATATCACTGTATTTATTACATTAATCGGGTTTCGCGTATTGGCGCAGCCTGTCTCGGATCAACCCTACGACGTTATGATCGAGACCGCACAAACCCAAGAAGCCAAGGGCGAATATTTTAATGCACTGGACTGGTATAAACAGGCCTACGATGAGAGTAAAGATCCGGAATTGGCCATTAAGATGGCAGCCATCAATGAAGTATTAAGGGACTACAAAAAAGCCTCGAGTTGGTACAGGAGGGTATTGAGAAGAGACAAAGCCGGTAAATATATGGATTACATGGTCAATTACGGGCGAGTACTCAAGTACCAGGGTAAATACGACGAAGCGCTAAAGGCTTTTAAGGAATTTATTAATAGAAGTGACAATAAGTCATTGATACAACAAGCAGAATTAGAAGCTGAAGGCATCGCATTGGCCCGGAGTATGGAGGAAGATCTCAGGTATACGATTAAAAATGCAGGAAAAAATGTCAATACCAAAGGACAAGAGTATTCCCCTTTTATAGATCGGGATAGTGCGTTATACTTTGCAACGATGAATCTCAAAGAAATCAAAGTCCTCAAAGATGATAAAGATCGAGAAGAGCAAGTAGTTAAGATATATGTATCGGCACCGGACAAAAAGTATCTATGGGGCACACCGAGAGCCCTAGGTGACCATATCAACCGACCCGGTAACCACACGGCCAATGTCCACATCTCTCCGGATGGCAACCGAATGTTTTTTACGCGTTCCGTCTTGTCCGGAGATCATATTGAAGAGAGTAAAGCATTTGTCAGTCACCGTACGGCATCCGGATGGGGCCCGGCTCAAGAACTAGCCGGAATCAATGGAGACTACAATGTTCGTCACTTAAGTGTAGGAGAACTTTACGGAGATGAGGTATTGTTTTTTTCAGCCAATATGCCTGGTGGAAAAGGGGGGTATGATCTCTATTATGCCACCATCAAAGGTGAAAATGAATATGGAATACCGACTAATTTGGGGCAAGTAATCAATACTTCCAAAGACGAATTGACTCCGTTCTATCAAGATGGAAAGTTATATTTTAGCTCCAATGGTCACCCGAGTTTAGGAGGATTAGATGTCTATGTATCTACTTGGGATGGAGTAAAATGGTCAACACCGGAAAATCTGGGAATGCCTTTCAATTCTTCGGTAGATGACTTGTATTTTTCTCGTAACCGGGACGGGTCACAGGGAGTTATCATTTCTAATCGACCGGGAACTCGCCACCGTTCATTAAAAAGCAAAACATGCTGTGATGATATTTGGATGGTTTCTAAGCGAGAGATTCTGATCCAGTTGCTGGCCTCCATTAAAGATGATAAGGGCGCACCATTGAAAAATGTCACTGTTCAGATTATCGATCTCTCTAAACCCGATGATGAACCTGTCGTAAAAGGTACCGGAAGCAAGAGTTATACCAAATTTAGTATCGAAGGGGGAAAAGCCTATAAAATCATAGCCAAAAAAGAGGGCTATTACCCTGCTGAAGCTGAACTCAACACCGTAGGGATGTCAGAGGAGCATACTTACAAGAAGGAATTTGTTCTTAAAACTAAGCCGCCGGAAGTACGCATCATTACCATCAATGAACCCATTCGTCTCAATCAGATCTATTACGATTACAACGATTGGAAAATACTTCCGGATGCAGAAAAAGACCTAAAGGTTCTTGTTGACCTTATGAATCAATATCCCGAGATGGTCATCGAACTCTCTTCACATACCGATGCACGAGGTACGGATGCCTACAACAAAAAACTATCCCTCAAACGAGCACAATCTGCCAAAAGATGGATGATTCGACATGGCATCGATGGTAAGCGTATAAAAGCTGTGGGGTATGGAGAAGAAAAAATTCTCAATGAGTGTGTCAATGGCGTTGATTGTACGGATGAAGAACACCGATTCAATCGACGTACCGAGTTCAAAATCCTGGAAGGTCCAACCTCCATTACCATTAAGAAAGAGGTCCTCAAAAAATAATGTATCCTTGGATAGAATGCGCTGGCCATCCGGAATTGCTATATGTATTATTCTTCGGGGTCGCTTTGATATATTCCTCCGTAGGCTTTGGGGGAGGGTCCAGTTATTTAGCTTTACTATCGTTATACGGTGTGCCCTACCTCGAAATGAGAGCTTTCGCATTGCTTTGCAATATTACAGTAGTAGCCGGCAATACCGTATCCTTCCATCTCAGAAACTTATTGGACTGGCAGAGGTTTCTCCCCTTCCTCATTGTCGGAATTCCCCTATCTTTCTTGGGGGGATTCTGGAGAGTTGATAAGGATGTTTACTATTTGATATTGGGTACAGCTCTTCTATTCGCAGCTCTGGCAATGATGTGGAAACCCGCTGCCAATGTCCATTTCAAAAGAAAACACCCCTCTTTATTATTCAACTCAGCATTAGGTGGAGGTATGGGGTTTTTATCCGGTGTTGTCGGTATCGGCGGGGGTGTATTCTTGTCGCCTGTTCTACATTTGATGGGATGGGGGACGGCTCGAAAGATTGCGGCATTAAGTAGTGTTTTTATCCTATTCAATGCCATTACAGGATTGCTGGGACAGTCCTTTCATCCGGACTTTAGGATACCTCTCCATCCTACAATAGGTCTAGTCACCGCTGTTTTAACAGGAAGTTATTTGGGTCGCAAGTTGAGTTTTCAGTATTTTTCCCCGCTTGTCATTAAACGAATTACCGGGTTTATCATAGGAGTGGTAGCATTTAAAATCCTATGGACTTTATAATCCGGCATGAAATGAACATGACTTGGCTTAAAGCTCAGGGGTTAGAAATAAGTGTTATCTTTGTAATCTAATACTCCTTAGATATAAGCTATTTTCCAATGTCTGTATTGTAAAAAAAGTAATAAGTATAAAATCGCAGGAAATTTACGCAGTGTAAATAACCCTTTTTTGCAATCCTAATAATAATTCTAACCCATTGAAACGAACTACCGAAGATATCAAATACGAACTAAGCACGGAAGAGTTAGCGCGATTTGCTAAAGCATTGGGACACCCGGTTCGCATCGCCATTTTAAAGTATTTAGGACATCAATCCTGTTGTTTTACGGGTGATCTAGTTGATATTTTTCCACTGGCACAATCTACCATTTCACAACATATCAAAGAATTAAAAAATGCCGGGCTCATACAAGGGGAGATACGACCACCTAAAGTGAAGTATTGTATTGATAAGGAGAATTGGGAGAAGGCCAAGCATCTTTTTGAAGATTTTTTTAAATAGCACATCATATTAAAATACGTGAAGAAGAAACTCAAATGGTTGGACCGGTATTTGACATTGTGGATATTTCTGGCAATGGCTTTAGGTGTTGCTATTGGAAGCGTCTACCCCAATGCCGCACAATGGACGGAACAATGGAGCTATGGGACTACGAATATTCCTTTGGCCATAGGTTTGATTGTAATGATGTATCCCCCACTTGCTAAAGTAGATTACCAACTACTTCCCATAGTGTTTGCAGATAAAAAGGCTTTGAGCTTATCTCTTGTACTCAATTGGGTCATAGGGCCCCTATTGATGTTTGGACTAGCTTTAGTATTTTTAAAGGATTACCCCGGATATATGTCCGGTGTAATTCTCATCGGTTTAGCCAGGTGTATAGCGATGGTAATTGTCTGGAATGATCTGGCAGGGGGAAGTCGGGAATACGGTGCTGCCTTAGTGGCATTGAATAGTATTTTTCAAGTGTTTACCTATAGTTTTTACGCTTGGATTTTTTTAACCGTCTTGCCCGAATATATAGGTATGAAAGGGGTCCATATGAATATCTCTATGACCGAAGTTGCAAAGAGTGTACTCATTTACCTTGGAATACCCTTCCTTGCCGGATTTATATCGAGGTGGTACCTCATCCGAAGAAAAGGTCTGTCCTGGTTTAATCGCAAATATCTGCCCTTTATATCTCCCTTTACTCTGTACGCGTTGCTGTTTACCATCGTACTTATGTTTAGCCTCAAGGGGGGAATTATATTACAAATCCCTTTGGATGTACTCCGTATCGCGGTACCGCTGACCCTCTATTTTATCCTGATGTTTTTTACTAGCCTGCTGATAGGAAAAAAAATGAATTTAGATTATCCGCGCAATACCTCCATTGCATTTACCGCTACAGGCAATAATTTTGAACTCGCTATTGCCGTCGCTATCGCAGTGTTTGGCATCCATTCAGAAGAAGCATTTGCCGGAGTCATCGGGCCATTAATTGAAGTACCGGTATTGATCGGATTGGTAGAGATAGCTCTACGGTTTAGAACTAGATGGAAGATGTAGTTTAAGGGATAGTATGAAATGAATATGTGTTTTATGCCAAATATTTGCATACAGACCTACAACATCGGAAATACCCTAAGTCCTATCCCATCGTACTAAATAAAAATTGAATATTTTGTAGATTGATAAAAGACAAATTAATTAACCAATGGATATACTCATTTTATGTACGGGAAACAGTTGTAGAAGCCAGATGGCAGAGGCTATTCTCAGGTCATTTGATCCAGGTAGATTACGTGTTCATTCAGCAGGAACAGCACCTGCCTCGAAGGTTCATCCGATGGCTATCGAAGTGATGGAAGAGCTTGGCATAGATCTCAACAAACACTACCCAAAACATGTAGATGATTTTACAGAACGTTCATTTGATTATGTTATTACTGTATGCGGAGGAGCAAAAGAAAGTTGCCCTATATTTAGCGGTAAAGTACAAAACAGACAGCATATCGGTTTTGATGATCCCGCTGAAATAACAGGGAATGAAGAGCAGATTCGTGCGGGATTCAGACAGGTGCGAGATCAAATATTAAGTGCATTTTACAGCCTATATCACAGGGAGATAAAACCTAGAATCCGACACTAAATGCACCTCCTCCCGTTTATTCCAATTTTATTAATGAATTACTAATCCAATGCTATAAATAATGGAACAGAAAATAAAGACAACGCTTGCTATTCTTTTATTTATCTGTTTACTTGACATGCCCTACGGCTTTTATCAACTTGTAAGATTCATCGCATTAATAGGATTTGGATATCTTGCCTTTCATGCTAAACAACGCAATCACTTAAATGAAGCTTTCGTGTATGCTAGTCTTGCTTTGCTTTTTCAACCCCTACTAAAAATTACGCTAGGAAGAACCCTATGGGAAATAGTTGATGTGGTCGTTGGAATCGGATTAATCACTTCAGTTTTAAAAGAAAGGATAAAATCGTAGTATTCACTTAAAAACATTGCGAGAATAAGCGAAATTCCTTCCTACTAAATATTAACTTTTCAATTTTATGGATAGAAGCACAACATTGAAAGATTTATTCTCATTGAATAAGCATAAACTACTAATTCTTTGTCTCATTCACCTTCTTGATAACGGTCTGGTAGGATTCAAAGATAATAGCCATATCGCAAAATAGTGATATAACATCTCTCTCCTTAATGAAATTTAGACAATATATATCTAATCTGTATTTATAGATTGCTGTTTTGTTCTCCCCCTCGCTCCTGTATTTTCTCCCATTCATACCCGATAATATTGCGCTGTTCCCGGCTAAACTCGATGCCTATGAGATAAACGTTTTCATAAGATTGGTATTTTTCATAGTAGCGCTTTTCTTTGATTTGGCGGAGGGCGTTGCCGGTTGCCTTTTCGGACAGTTTAAATTCGATGATGAAGACTTTGT
>JALSTN010000263.1 GCA_026983735.1 Saprospiraceae bacterium
GAAAGGCTTCGTTTGTCAGCCATTCAAAGACCTTTTGAGTCTTTCCAGTACAAGGAGAATATCGACATTTGATTCCGATTTTCTGCTATAATGATGGGCGTATGCCATCTTTTTTAGGATGGCACCTGTTACAGCCCCCTAAGCAATAAGACAAGATTACGAATAATTTTTTGTAATTATGCATATGAAAGAGACAAAAAAAGGAACAAAGAAGTTCACCAAGGAAGAGAAATTAGCCATATTGGAAGAGGCAGGCAAAAAAGGGGTGAAGATCACCTTAGCCAAGTACAATCTGTATCCGGCAACGTATTACTATTGGAAAAAGAAGTTGTTGGTGCATGGCGAGGAAGGATTGAAGCATCAGACGTTAAAGGATCGGGAGCGGGAAATAAAACGTCTTACAAAGGAGAACGAAGCCTTAAAACTGCTTTTAGGAGAAAAGGAACTGGAGGGTAAACTCAAGGATGAGATGTTAAAAAAAAAGTATCCCGAATTGAAAAGAAAGCGTTAGTCCGTAACTATATGAGCCAAGGATTAAATAGAGATAAATGTTTGTCAATAGTAGGGTTAACCAAGAATCAATTCTACTATAAAAGCAATGGATTAAAACCGGGGAAGACGCCATCAACAATGACGAGGTGGCGAGATCCTTCGACCTTATTGATGCATGAAGTCGATAACGAAGATGTCGTTGATAAAATTGTAAACATGAAGTTGAATCCAGATCAGATAAACTGGTACAGGATGATAAGCAGAGCATTACAAATACAGGGATATTACATTAATCACAAAAAGGTTTATCGTTTGATGAAAAAGTATCTTTTATTGGAGCGGGCAAGAAAAAAGAAGGGGCGTGATTTTGTAAAATTCAGGAGGGTGACACCATCGGGACCACTGCGGGTATTGGAGATGGATATCAAGTATGTATGGGTACATGAGACAGGAAAGTATGCATATATACTCACGGTCATTGATACTTTTACCCGTTATGTATTGCATTGGGCTGTAGGATATATGATGAGAAATGAACAGGTGAAAGAAGTTTGGGAATATGTGATTGCCCATTATTTTCAGCCTGCTGGATTATTAGCAGATGGCGTAGAAATAGAAGTAAGAAATGATAATGGAAAGCAGTTTAGTGCCAACAATATCATTGATTTTTTTAAGGAAAATCAGTTACATCAAGTATTTACACATCCATATACACCGGAAGAAAATGGGCACGTTGAAAGTTTCCATAACACGCTAGGCAAAGCACTCAAAGCAGACTTTTTCACCAGTTTGCCGATGTTAGAGAAAAGGTTGCAAACATTTTATACGTTTTATAATAATGCTAGAAGCCATAGTGGATCAATAGGAATCCCACCTGCAAAATTCTGGGCATTATATCAAAAAGATAAAATAGAAGTTATACCTTTGGGTAAACGAAAGGTCAAATTTAAGCTAAAGATAGCTTATCAGGACATCTTAATCACTCCCGGTATAGATGAATATCAATATCGGGTAATAAGAGCTTGAGGGAAGATTCTCGCTTTATTTTTAAAGCCCTCGATGGGCTTTGAAAATAATCATCGTATCGGTAGGCCTACACAATACTATATCGACATCGGTTCAATAATCACCGTCGGTCGATTCTCGCTAGGCACAAAGGTACGATATTTTGAAATATTTTTATAACCTTCGTGATTTATTGTCTGAATTATAGGGGGCTGAACCAATAT
>JALSTN010000264.1 GCA_026983735.1 Saprospiraceae bacterium
AGAAATAGGGCCTACAGATGGGTTTGGATATACCAACAAATCATCCGGGCGTAGGACAAAACGGCTAGGGCCTTTCGCAAGCGGCAAGTAGGTCGTTACCCCGGGCAACTTATATAACCTGCCATTCTTTCCGGAGCCGAATCCTTCTAAACTAATCTTTAAGTAGTCCTTATTGAAGCGGAATCCATCTATATCTTCTTCTATGATAATCTCAATATGCTGAACAGCCCCATATCCGGATGTGGGTCGCTTATTGGTCCTTGTCATCCCTACATCAACCTGATTGTGTTTTGGCTGTGTATACAAATCCAAAAACCCGGTATTTGCGACAAACCATGTATTGGGCAAACTCTTTACTTTTAGAGAACTAGAGTCGTAATCAAAAGCGAAATTTACGGTATAACTAAATCCATACAGGTCATAAGCGGGATCAACATCATCTCCCAAAGCCACTTCATAAACCGCTAAATCTCCTGCATGCAAAGAATCAAACAATGGATTGAGGTAAAAAGGGAACTGTCTTTCCGGACCGACTAGCTCAGGTTCCATGCTGTGCTCCTTATAATAAAAATCAATTATTCCTGAAGTATCCGCTGAGGTAATCACCCCGTCTCCATCTGTGTCACAGTGTTTCATATCTGTGCATAGTCCTTGAATTGGCTTTCCCCATTTTGAAGCTCGCTGCGCCATCCAATCGTGGGTAACATTTGTTCTTGATTGACCGGATTCACCCAGATGATATCCCATAGACAGCAAGTCAAACATATTGACCTTACCATCAAAGTTAACATCTCCCTCCCAAACACAATCTCCAACACAAGCACAATCCCCCTGCGTATTCGTCGTAATGTTGACATTAATATCTACAGTTTCACAATGTATTGAATCCGTAACACAATGCCGAAGAGTAAACCCACAATCTCCTACGTAATTATGAGGCGGATCAAAAACTATTAAATCCGTACCAATGACTGTATCACAACTAAAGTACAATGTATCCAGTCCGGAGTATATATCTACAGTAGAACCACCACAAGTGGAAACAACCTCCCAAGAATCAAAGTCTTTAATCGGAATCTCATAGTTGAGGACAAGTGGAGTATTCATTCTTGTCTTCATCTCATAGGTACGTGTATTGACCGGATGTCCATCATTGACGAAGATAGATACGCGCGCTATCTCCATGGTCTTAGAATTATGAAGTTTGTAGGTGAAGGACTGAATCCCTTGATAATCCAAAGGAGGAGTATATGTAAATACTCCCAAAGAATCATGAACCAACACCCCCAGATCCACAGAATCTACCACTTCTGGTAAGTAATTGTTGGTTATATCATTAAGCGATACATCAAATTGAATCGGGCTATTCATCGCACATTCCACCCGGTCATCAACAACTGCCATATTAATGTCGGGAACAGCGAGAACTTCCAGAAAGAAATATTCAAAATCTCCATGATCGTTCTCCCACAAAATCGTATCTTTCCCTACAAAATCCATGCTGGGCGTATAGCGATAAATCGCTTCTGAAACTGAATCCAAGGCCCCATTTGCTGGATCAATAGAAATGTAAAAGTCGGATTTAGACAAGAGTAAAGGCCTCGATTCATTAGCGGACATCATCATGTAAACAGAATCAGCCACCGATGCAGATGAATCAACCACAACAATTGAAATTAACCCTAAATCACAATTATCAAGAGAATCACAAACTCTATAACTCACATAAGCCGTCCCGGCAAATCCATCGTCAGGGGTAAAAGATAAAGTAGCACTATCAACAATGGCTGTCGACCCAAAATTACTCCCTGGAATATTTTGAATGGCTATACTCCCTAAACTCGTAGAGTCATTCTCCAAGGGGTGTATAATAATACCACTATCTCCTTTTGAAATAGTCAAATAATCATCTTTTGCCAGCACGACAGACTTCACAACATGAAAAACATGGCTTTCGAAAATATGTGTCCCTTTATATCGTCCATCACTCCAATATTCTACAATTAAAGTATCGAGTCCGATATAGCCAGAATCAGGTGTATATCTATATTTGTAATTGGGAATACTTCGCTGGATAACTTTGAATTTTCCGTGTCTGGGACTGTGTGTCTTTCGCAATGTGTACCCATGAACAGACTTTATAAAGGCCTGATTCTCCAATAGTACTACATGCGTATAGGGGTCATTCCCTTGGGCCGAAACACCCTTAAATAAAAAGATATTTAACAGTAGAAGGAGTGTTAATTGAATTATTTTGCGTATCATGTTGTTCCTTTTCAAATAAAGTGAGATCTCTACCCTATTCTTATTAGCGCCAAAAATAAAGAACTTTATCCATATAGAGGTAATTATTATTAATCTTTTTTTAATATATTATGAAATGGTTTAATGCGTGTTATAACATGACAAATATTTGTAATGTATATTTTAGAATATAATCAGTTTATAAACATGATAATTATCAATAATATGAAGAGTATATCTTGCGACAATACTTGGATATATTCTTTACCTTTGAATTGGTTTTTCCCCGCCAATTTTTAACAATGTCATTATATGTCTTCAAATATTTGCTTTCAAATTGACAGAGAATATTGCAAAAATGCTTTAATGACTTGTACTCTTCTTCTGGTTCTATAAATATAAGGGAATGCACTTTTCTTTATATTGCGAATATTCTTATTATCTTCGTGGATGCAATTCAATCTTACAGTAATGAAGTGGCTTTATTTTCTAGTCAAAAGATTATTCGAACCTATAATCTTCCAATTTTCTCTCCAAACCCATCCATCCATCACAGATGGGAATCACTTGAAAAATATCGGTTAAATTGGTAGCATATTACAAACGCCTAGCATAAGTGCATAAAACAAAACTATATCAGATACTAAGCAGCTTTAGCTCGTTTGAATTGAATAGACTGGATAAGTTCATTCGGTCTCCATATTTCAATAAAAATGAAACATGGATACTGTATTATGAAATATTACATAGGCACATCAAATCTAAGAGTCAGAAAGAACTGCACAAAAAGCACATCTGGAAAAAGTTATATACAGATGCCCCGTATGATGACAAAAAATTCAGAAAATTAACCACAGATCTTCTTCAGTTAGTCATTCGATTTTTGAGTGTTGAAAAGCATTTTAATTCTCCCCTTGAAGTGGCAAAAGATATCTTGGGACATATCCGAGATAAGGAAATCACCCCCTTATACAACAGCAGTATTAAAGTCTCACAAAGGTTGGCTGAGCGCCATTATTATCGCAATGCAGATTATTTCTACTATCGATTCAACATGGATAAGACCATATTTGAAATGCGCAACACACTGGACAAACGACTTATCAAAGATGCTTCTAAAGACACCGGTTTAGATCGGATTATGGCTCATTTGGACTATTTTTACTTAGCTGAAAAGCTTAAATATTACAGTATTATTCTAACCTGGGGAAAGATGTATCGAAGAGAAGAAAATATTCTTTTCATGGATGAAATCATTCAATATGTCAAGGAAAATGATTTTATTTCTATCCCTTCAATAGCTTTATATTATTATGTCATCCTTCTATTAAAGGAGCCGGAGAATGAAAGCAATTATTTTACCTACAAACAATTACTCGCGGAGTATTTAGAGCTCTTTCCCAATGAAGAGCAAAAAGAACTTTATGAGCATTTAATTAATTTCTCTATTCGCAGACTAAATAGTGGTAGTAAAGCTTTTTTGAGTGAGAGCTTTGAAAACTATAAGCTGGGACTGGAAAACGAGTTTTTATACATAAAAGGAAAACTTTCTCCCTTCCTTTTTAAAAACATTGTAACAAGTGGATTAAGACTTAAAGAATACGATTGGGTCGAAAATTTCATCAACAAATACTCTGACAAGTTGCCAGAGGAAATACGGAGTTCTGCCATTTCATACAACCTCGCCAATCTTCACTTTTACAAGGCCAATTATGAAGAAGTGTTGACCCTTCTGCAAGAGGTAGAGATTTCGGATATCTACTACAATCTAGGGGCTAAGTCTCTACTCATGGCTACGTATTATGAGACGCAAGAATGGGAAGTTTTAGACTACTTTCTTCACAGTTTTAGAGTATTCCTCAACAGACAAAAAAATCTACCTCCGAATCGGGTGCAATCCTACTTAAGACTGCTCACTTATACCAAACGACTGATGAACATCATTGGAAGAGATCGGCCTGCACTTACTGAGTTATATGACAAAGCCTCAAAAGATGCCTTTTCCTCCAAGAACTGGCTGATCAACAAGATAAATGAACGCCTGAACGGACTTTGATTTCAAATTCATAAAGGGATGGACTTTTAGCTAGATTCAACATCATTCCCTCGTAGCCTTTTGGAGTATCTCGCATGTATTATTCTTCTTATATAAATTTACACCATCCTTCTCTCCTCAAATTTAACCCCTACATCATGAATTTAAAATATATTAATCACTTATTTGATATTACCTAATACCTTTTGAGCCAGCTTGAAAACAACCTATTTTACGGTCAAATAACCGTTTTTAGAATCATACAATTTACAATGAAATCATCACAAATGAGTTTCACATTGAAAAAAATTACGATATTGGCACTTGCTTAAATCAAAACACTTAATCTGACGTATGAAAAAATCACTTGCACTTCTCACTTTACTTATGTTACCAATCAGTATTTTTGCAGAAACACTTGCAGACAGGATTGATACTGTATTCAAGGCTTATACGGGTTGGTTTGTCAAGATAATTTTTGCGGAATTTCCGGTTTTCGGATATAGCATTCCCTGGGTATTGGTCGTTTTACTTGCTGGAGCTATTTTTTTTACCATAAGGTTTAGATTTCCCCAGTTTTCGTTGTTTAGACTATCCATTCGAGTTGTGAGTGGGAAGTTAGATAAATTAGACCACCATGAGTCCTACGACATTGCAGAGGATCCAACCCTTAATGCCGGAGGGGATATCCCCGAGACGATTGCGATCGAGGGCCATAAAGGGGAAGTATCCCATTTCCAAGCATTGACTGCAGCCCTTTCTGCAACGGTAGGCCTTGGGAACATAGCAGGGGTAGCTGTGGCTGTAAGTATAGGAGGACCGGGTGCCACCTTTTGGATGATTTTAGCCGGTATGTTGGGGATGGCATCCAAATTTGCTGAGTGCACCTTAGGGGTGAAATATAGAGATATTAACGAGGAAGGTGTAGTTTTTGGCGGCCCCATGTATTACTTATCCAAGGGGCTCAAATCCATAGGTTTTGCTTCATTGGGAAAGGTACTTGCTATATTCTTTGCAGTGATGGTAATCGGGGGGTCGTTTGGTGGAGGAAATATGTTCCAAGCCAATCAAGCCTCCAAGCAGTTCATAAAGCTATTTGGGATCGCAGACCCAAATGCCGGCATTTATTTCGGAATTTTAATGAGTGTGCTTGTCGCCATTGTAATCATTGGAGGAATTAAGCGAATAGCACAGGTGACTGAAAAGCTTGTTCCTTTCATGGCCGTCATTTATGTAGGAGCTGCCTTGGTAATAATCTTTATGAACATCCCTCTAATTCCTAGAGCTATAGGAGAGATTTTTTCAGGGGCATTTAGCGGTGCAGGAATAGCAGGAGGAGCTATCGGTGTATTGATACAAGGATTTAGACGGGGGACCTTTTCAAATGAAGCAGGGGTCGGTTCAGCGGCTATCGCCCACTCCGCAGTAAAGACAAGATATCCTGCCAGTGAAGGCATCGTAGCCTTATTAGAGCCCTTCATTGATACGGTAGTAATCTGCACAATGACTGCATTGGTTTTAGTTATTACCAATTTGAAGTTTGGTCTTTTCGAATACGGCACAGAAATAAAGCAAGGAGTAGAACTCACAGCCAATGCTTTTGACTCTGTTATACCACATTTCTCAATTATCTTGACTATAGCTGTTATTCTATTTGCTTTTTCAACTATGATATCATGGTCGTATTACGGTATGCAAGGATGGATGTATTTATTCGGGAGGAACAAGACCGTCGATCTCGTATATAAGATTTTGTTTCTTTTCTTTGTGATAGTAGGAGCTAGTATAAAGTTAGGCTCTGTATTGGACTTTTCGGATGCAATGATTTTTGCAATGGTTGTTCCTAATATGATAGGTGTCGTATTGCTTTCACCTAAAATCAAAGAAGAAGTAGCCCGATACCTCAAAGCCATCAAGGAATACGGGAAATAAAAGATATCACTTCAACTTGTCTAGATAGTCATTTGATTGGTCGATTAATTTTGTACTCCTATAATATTCGACAAACTAAAAGCGCTATCTTTGTGATGCTTTTGAATTATTCAGTTTAAAACAAAAAAATTGTGGTGATATTAAGCTTATTTCTCCTATTCTATATAGCTTTAAGCATTAGCTTGTACTTTTTATTCCCCAAGGTGGACAAGGCGGCATGGAAAGGACTAATCCCCGGACTTAACTTCGTAGAATGGTGTGACATTATCGGCCGTCCCACCTGGCATGCTCTACTCCTCCTCGTCCCCATTCTCAACATATTTGTATTTAGCTATATGGCTATTGAATTAGTTAGGAGCTTTGGATACTATGACTTTAAGCATAGTTTTTTAGCGGTTATAGCTACACCTCTTATCCTTTTTCATATAGCTTTCAACAAATCCGCTAAGTTTCTTGGTCCAAACTATGTAGAAGAAAAAGCTTATTTAACCCAAGTCAAAGCTTTGCAAAGAGCCGGAAAGGCACATGAATTGCAAAAACTTCAGAGAAAGTCCCCTTTTTATAAGGCTGGGGAAAGACTTTGGGCAGAATCTCTCATTTTTGCCATTTTTGCAGCAGCCTTTATACGGATGTTTCTCATAGAAGCTTATGTGATTCCCACCCCCTCTATGGAAAGTTCTTTATTAGTGGGCGACTATTTATTTGTAAGTAAAGTGCATTATGGGCTTCGTACTCCCATGACTGTTTTTCAAGTACCTTTACTGCACAACAGGATTCCATTTATTAATCGAGAATCTTACTTGTCTTCCCCTAGCTTACCCTATTTTAGGTTGCCCGGCATTACCCCCATTCATAGAAATGATCCCTTTGTTTTTAATTGGCCGATTGGAGATAGTGTTTATATCACGCCACAACGCTCCTTTGCTGCTAGTCAGGTGGCGGATAACCCTCCACTTAGAAACTATATTGAACGTGAGCATTTCAAATTGGTCGTGCGCCCTATTGACAAAAAAGACCACTATATAAAGAGGTGTATTGCTATCGCCGGAGATACACTTCAGCTCATTGATCGACAAGTTTACATCAATGGTAAGGCCGCCAAGAATCCTTCAAAAATTCAACACGCATACCGTGTCACCTCCACCAAAACCCACCTCAATCCTAAAGTTTTCGAACGACTAGGCATTAATGTTAAAAATGAAGACGCTACACATGGGGTCTTCTATTTGTACCAAGAACAAGTCGATAAGCTCAAAGCTCTAGGCAATGACGTAATAGTAGAGATTATTCCAAATAATGAAGATCGAGTATTCCCTCATAATCCAAAGTATTTTCACTGGACCGTTGATAATTATGGACCTATATGGATACCAAAAAAAGGAGCAACAGTCCAACTAAATAAGGAAAATATAGATTTGTATAAACGTATTATTTCAGTCTATGAGCATAATGATTTTCGAATCGAAGACAACAAATTTATCATCAATGGCCAACCTGCAAACAGCTATACTTTCAAACAGAATTATTACTGGGCTATGGGGGATAACCGTCATCAGTCAGAAGACAGTCGATTCTGGGGATTTGTTCCTGAAGACCATATCGTAGGCAAACCTTTATTTATCTTTTTCTCAACAAAAAATGGTAAACTCTCAAACGGATTGCGTTGGAACAGGATATTTTCTTCCGCTAATAAGATGTAGCAAAGAGGGAATTTACCCGATTAAAGCTTTTTTCCCCCACTTTTCCCTCTCATTGCTAGAAAGGAATTATCTTGTGGTATGAAATGGTGGATGGTCATTGCAATTTTTATACAATGGGAGATAAATTTGATTTCCGCACAAGAAATCATTCTAATGCCCTGTACCCTAACAAAAGATTCTTTTATCATCGACTCTACTGCCTATCTTCTATCAAGCTTTAACCCAAATGATATAACCACTACCCCATCATTTTTAGGGGACAATTCCTTTTTGGTAAGTGCAAATTTCCCTGATAGTAATCAAGTGGACATTTGGAAACTTGATTTAGCAGATAGCACTGTTTCAAGTATTTCAGCCACGACTGTTTCAGAATATGCTCCACAACCTGATTATTTTACACCCCATCGAATTCTTTTCATACGAAAAAACGGTGCCAATGATTCCAAACTCTGGTTTTATCCTGTTTCTCAACAAAATCAAGGGAATGCTTTGTTTGATTTCCCCACAGACCTGTCTATAATCGATTTCAAGCAACTCAATAATAATGAGATTGGGCTCTTGATTCAAGATACTATTGAGCTCCACTCCACTTCCCCTCACACCTACAAGATCATCATCTTCAACTCGACAGCCCAGAATTCATTTACATTGACAAATAAGGTCCTTCCGATGATACAATCCTTGGATGGGAATTTGTATTTCATTCATCAGATTATATCTTCCACCAAATATTTAAAAGTTAGAACTCCCGGAAGTAAACGCTCACTGATCATAACTACGATTCCCTTTGATATTAATGCAATATGTCCAATAGACGAGAACAACTTCCTAGCGGTATCCCATACATTAATTTACTATTTCTCTAAAAAAGACAAATCCGGCTGGCTACCACTAATAGATCTTCACTATCTAGGACTTAAGGCGATACACTCCCTCCAATACAAGGACAATAAACTGCTGATAGAAGGGCAATTTAGACAACGGTAGTAATTCTTTTTATCACTTACTCTAATACAAATTGAAGACAGAGCCAAAACACACCACCAAATCTCCCGCTATATGTATTATAGGCGCAGGAAAAATGGCATACAACCTATGCCACGCTTTCAGCTCTTCGGGACTCTCCAATATCTGTGTCATTAATCGAAATCATACACACCTTAAAGAATTATCAACACGTATTAATATCAAACACCTCTCAACGGATTACAAGGATATTCCTAAAGACACAAGCTTACTCCTCATTGCTGTGTCGGATGACGCAATTCCCCTCGTTGCCGAAAAAATACAACCCTATGTTCCCCACTCTTCCGTCGTAACTCATTGTTCCGGTGTTCTTCCTATAACCATCCTTCAAAACTTTGACGCCTTCGGGTTATTTTATCCATTGGCTTCTATGTCTAAGGAGAAATTCACCAACTTCCAGCAAATACCCATTATCATTGACGGAAATGCTCAGAATTCAATTCAATTTCTACAAACAGTGGCAGCTAAATTATCACCAAAAGTATATCGACTCAATGATGGACAACGCCCTTTCCTACATCTCGCCGCAGTCCTAGTCAATAATTTTACTACACATATCATAGGTACTGCATTTGATTTGCTACAAGAACATCAAATCTCCAAAGATCTACTTTCCCCCATCATTCAACAGACTTTGGAAAATGTACTTAAATTTCTCCCTCATGAGATACAAACCGGTCCTGCGATGCGGTTCGACATCCATACCCTCGACAAACACCTTGAATTGCTCGATCCCTCCCCTACTTTACAATCTATATACAAACTTATAACCAAGAGTATCATCAAAACTCAAATGGAGAGAAAGGACTTTACTAAACAAGAGAGAGAAAAGGCTGAATCTATCTTAAGTCAACTAAAGTAACACGGACATCTGGTTACTCTACCTAATTACAAGGTATATCAAAGTGTTCATCCAAAGACGATATACTGTATTGTGAAGACTTTCTTCTCACCTTGGGATATCTCTTTTTTAGCGATTCATCTATTAGATTGCTTTCAATTTCCTTTTCCGCTAGCGATTGTTTAAGCAGTTCCACTTCTTGCTCCAACCCCTTAATTCGCTCTAAGCGTTCTTTTGTCATGCTGTGCTGTAAGCCCGCTTCACCCATTTCCTCAAACTTCTTCTTCTATAATTAATATAGCTTGCGGGGTAAATACCATGTTTCTCAATCGTTATCTTACCCCCAATAATACTTGCTTCCATTAAATTCTGAAGCTACTTTTCCTTCGTTAAGTGTCCATATGTTTAAAAAATTCATGTTCGCTTCATAACTGCAAAAATACAGTTTTATTTCTATAATCTTGTCTGAAGTATTTGGGGGCTAAAGTAGGTTAATACACATCAATGCAAGATGATTGAGATATTGCCTATCCGTTGATAATCTTCCCCGTTAATACATGTATATTTTAGTAGGTAATTATATACATCGGGAGGTAGTACAGTTCCTTTATAAGTACCATCCCAACCATCTCCTTGGTTTGTAGTATGAAAAACCTTTTCTCCCCAACGGTTATATATCACCAAGTCCATTTCCTGTATTACAGCGCTCCTGACGAAGAGGATATCATTAACTCCATCACCATTGGGCGAAAATGCATTCGGTAAAAAGACTCCCTTCTCACAATCCAAAGGAATAGCAGTTACCAAAACTGTATCCATCCCCATACAACCAAATTCATCTGTTACAATAACTTTAAATATCTGGGCCCCTGTTTTACTCAAAGTTGCAATAGGGGTTGGTGAGCTCGAATCGTCTAGCAATTCAGGTGGCATCCATCGGTAAGTGTATCCCTTAGGTACGACATCTAACTGAACGGGCAATCCGACTACGATCCGTGGGGGGTCTGCTGAAGCAACTACCTCGTCATCATCAAATCCATGAACAACAAGGTTAATTTGCTCTGTATAAACACAACCATCACCATATCGAACAGTTACTTTGTAACTGTGCTTATCTTTAGAAGGCCTCACAAAGACTTTCTTGTCTATAAAAGTCAGATTACCACCTAAATCCCAATCAATCTGAACATTTCCACCACCATTGCAGACCACTTGCATCATCACACTATCTCCTGCACATACATCTGACGGAAAGACAATATCAAAATTCTTGTCATACGACCGGACAAAAATCGAATCTCGAGTTACACATCCCAAGCTATCTGCTATTTTCAATACATAATTAACACTGTCATTCGGCAAAATAACAACCGGATTGCCCTCACCTATAACTTTTCCTGAGCTATCACACCACGTCAATAATCCACCGTCAGGTGTAACATCTACGTCAAGTTCCAGGGAGTCCGCATCACACAATATTGTATCTACGGGTAAGTTGTGCACAATAAACTTAGGACCTACTTTAACCTCTACTTCAAATTGCATCTCACATTGTTGGAATTCCGGGTCATGGATTTGCACCTTGAAAGTAACGGAATGATCAACGGTAGCCTTGGGGTTGGCCTTAGTAGAATCGTCTAAGTATTTCCCAGGGGTCCAAAGATAGGTCAGTGTTGTATCCCCATCGGGATTTAAAAATAGTTCGCCACCTCCGTAACATAAAATATGTTCTTTAGGGATATGTACATTACGCCCTCCATAAACAATGTATCTAGAAGCCACTCCCTGACATTGGTCGGCTGCACCTGCTCTAACAAATAGAACCGTATCTCCAGAAATCTCTATTCGCAACGTATCTCCGGTATTTACGATGGGATTGAAGCTATCGTTATAGGACCATTCGAACTGAGTAGAATCATTGGAATGTGCGACAAGCAACACCTGGCCATCACAGGTAGTATCTGTTCCCGTTATCCAAACGGGGATAGTATCGTGAACCTCTATATATACTGAGTCTACTAAAGAACATGTGTCATTGGTTATAGTGACATAATAAGTGGTATTGGAATCAGGAGATGCAATGGGTCTATCCGGTCTCTTTAAATTAAGCCCCGTCGTCGGAGACCATGTATAATTATAATCCGACTTTGAAAACTTAAAAAGCCTTATTGAGTCTCCTCTACATATATTGAGGGAGTCTCCTGTCCATTCGATATTAATATTGGGCAAATAGGTATCTAACTCTTTAACCCCTTTGCAACCATTCATATCTTCTACCTCCAATTTTATATGTACTTGAACTCCTTTTTTCATCAAGACCAAAGCAGGACTACCGGAAGCGGTATAAGTGCCCTTCGGGTCCGTAACTGTCCAATTCCATGCAACTAAACTATCCTTAGAGGTTGAAATACTATTTAAGCGGAGCCCCAAGGTGTCAGTACAAAGCAAGGTGTATTCAAAGTTCACATCAATCTCAGGGTCGATGATTGTAATGATTTGGATCGTAGAATCCATACAACCGTCTTTATCTACTTTTAGTAGCACTTTATAGGTTCCAGCCGAATCAAATGTAAAAGTCGGATTTTCTTCAGAAGAGCGCTTTGTCCGGTCTCCATCTGCATCAAAAAACCAAAGATAGTTATTTGCATTCTTAGATGTGCTCATAAACGTTTGTGTCAAGCCATCGCAAGGGTCAGAAGTGAGCTCAAATGAAGCTACTGGCTTTTCTCCACAAGCTCGGACATTGAACTCAAAATCACGATAGCTCACTCCGATCACTTTACCATCTCTATACTCCTGCACACAAACACCAACCAAGAATTGGCCAATCGTATTGGGTGTTGCGGTCATTATCCCTGTATTCTCATCTATTTTCAATGGAACTCCTCCAAGTAAATCAGCGAGTCCGTAAGGCGCTTTCCACACGACAGGTTCGTAAGGCGGTGGGTCGGCTTTGAGGTCTTGAGGATGAGCGAAGGTTAACCCTTGGTATGGAGCACATAACGAATACACTAAACTATCCCCATCAGCGTCTGTTGCGCTATGGTCAAAAGTAAACGGCAAACCTGAACAGATATAGATCGGTGCCCATTGTTTGAATTCCGGAGAAGAATTGCAAAGTGAAAGCGTTTTAGGATTAATCTTCGCAAAATAAGTAGTTCCTGTTTCCAAAGGAGTTTCAATATTATTTAGAGTCCAATTCCTACAACAACGTTGATAAGATAAAATATATCCGGTTGCCTCCGTTGGGGGCAACACCACTTCTCCAACATATGTCCCCTCCTCCACACAGACAGGTTTTCCTTGATCTATGCACCCTCCATCTAAGTCAGAATCAACGGGGACAACACCTAAAAATCGCATAGGTACATATCCGTTCTTGCCAAGTGTAATTCTATGCCCTCCTTCCCCATTGTATATGGTTAGGTGTAAATCACGATCAAAGGGTTCTTGACCAAACTCACAATCCCTTCGGATAGTCAACTTAAATTGATATCGGTTATTTCCAAGGCATCTGTATGTGATATTTCCTCCTACAATATGGGTAGCCCACGATACTTGATTGGAAAATAAAATTATTAAAGTAAGGGAGAATAATCGAATGAAGCTTTTCATTGAAAACAAGGTTTATATTTTTATTTGGCTGTAACATTGGATATATCGATGCGACGCATTCCGGAAGCTTCCGGACTGTATATCGAGTTACGCTCATCTTTTAAATTTTCTAATATACTTCTGATTTTTAGAATTTCTTCCGGCAGCTCACTTTCACCAATGGCTCTCTCCTTAGCTATGACAAGACTACCATTCTTTAAATAAGGCAATAAAATCCCACCCTTATACCTTCTAAATTCATTCTTAATAGAACTTATTCTTCTGGCCGCAAGATTTTTATTGTAACCGGAAGAGGCCCGGGGTGAAGTGTATCCTCTAATTTCAATTCTATATTTATTACCTAATTTCATTTCACTTTCCAATACTTCTAGAAAAAGTTGGAGTTGGTCATAACCTGCTTTAACTCGTGTTTGAAAAAATGAAGCAATTCTTTCGCCATCGGCAGAAGCTCCTCCTTCGGAGAATCTGTCAATGAATTCTTGCTTCTTAGGATAATACTTCAGATAAGTATCCGTATAACTTTCTTTGGTGGTTCTCTTCCAAGATCTTCTACCCGGCCTGTCGTTATCAAAGTACAATGCGATGGGCAACACACTAGGTAAAGAAGGCGTGAGGTATAATTTTATAACAATAGGTCCATCCTTTGGAGTTGACAGGTCCAGACTCTTAGTATCGGGAAGATATGCAAATTTCTTTCCTTTAAACACTAATCGGGTACCGGGGATAACTGTAAATATAGTTTCGTTATCCGGACAAGTTTTCTTGCTAGATAGTAGTTGATTATTTTTTGAATCACTCATTAAAACATCTACACAAGAAAGCGGTTTACCCGTATTCTTATTAAAGGTTTGAACAAGCACTTCTATACGTTGAGGTTTCAAATACAAGGTTCGTTGAATGGTTGTATCCTTAACACTCAAGGGAGTTTGTAGATCTACGGATGCAGGTAGAAAGCCATTTTTCGTAGCTACTAAGCTATATCTACTATCACAATCTACCGGTACTTTGTAGAGACTTGCAATATCATTTTGAAAAGTCAGAGTATCCCGCGTATCCTTATTAATCAGGAGTAAGGTCGCACCTCGTAAAGAGTCTTTGGTTTCTGCATTCATTATAGCGGTCAACATCCGTATATTGCAAGGCAAGTAGGTCAACTTGTAGATATCAAAACAACACGCTTTTGGCTCGGACTCCAAATGAAACGCATCCACCCGATTGGAAGCTACATAAGCTGTTCCTCTATCCGGAGATAATGTGTAGTAGATATCGTTATAACTGGAATTAACCGGTGCGGGCAATGGTTCCACTTTACCCCATCCCTTTCCACCTACACGACATTTATAGACATCGAAACCACCTAAGCCTCGGTACCCCTTTGAACTAAAATACAACATACTGGATTCAGCATGCATATATGGGGAGATATCGTCTTCAGCGGTATTAACTCCACTCATGTTAACAGGAGCAGAATACTCCATATTTTCATTGAGAACACTGTACCAAATATCTTTATTTCCTCTTCCCCCCGGCATATCAGACACAAAATACAAAATATACTTCCCCAAATCTGCATCAAAAGATATCGAGGGATCTGTGGCTGTATATCCGGGGACATTAATATATTCCGGAAGTATTTTGGCCGTCCCCCAATGCCCATTCTCCATTTCTCTAACGTAAATCTTACAATTCAACTTACTGTCATTGACATAATCACATAGTGTATAATAAAGCATTTTAGAATCCTTTGAAATACTGGTATGAGCAGCGCCTTGAATATCATCAACCAAAAAATCCTCTTGGACTTCACTTTGCCCTGCTTCATTCAAAAGGATTTTAGAGCGCAATTTTCCCATAGATTTCCCCTTGGCAAGAACAGGATATTTCATAGAAGAAAAGTAGAGTTGATCACCCTTAACCAGCGCCCCAAAATCTGAATAAGGGGAATTAATGGATTCATCCAAATGCTCTATAAGAATATTGTCAGGTGCATTTTCCACTCTCTGGTATGCCCATCGACAAGCCTCCTTTTCCTTCCTGGCACGCTCGGTCAAATAGGATCCATCATCTCCATACTCCGTAATATAGAGGTTATAGTTAGCGATTGCATCTTGATATTTACCCTGTATTTGTTGCATTTCTGCTAGATAATAGGCTGCGGCAGGAAACTGACTTCCCTGGTCCGAAGACACGACCTTTTGATACATTCGTTCTGCGTATTCATAAGCGTGAAATAACCTAGCTGATTCAGCTAAACGATAAGTAATATCAGTAGCTGTAGTATCGTATAAATACGCCTCTTGAAAATAGTGAAATGCAGAGTAATAATTCTCAGACTGTGTCGCTTCCTCTCCTAACTTCAGATATTCCTCTCTTTGTTGCCCAGGCCTATATAATTCTTGGGCATGGAGGGAACAAATAAAAAAGATCAGGTATGAAATGGTTAAAATTTTGTTCATTTTTATATTTTTGAGCACTTGTAAAAGGAATTGAAATAACTCAAACTCGGGTATTTTGGTCTAATAAATGGGGCAGGTCTTAAAATCCCTTATCGGCCGCACATGCACTATTCTATAGATTAAAGCAAATTCAGGTCCTCCTAATTTCCCAGTAGCACGTTGAAAATCAGATATATTAACATCATAACTCAACCCAGCATACCACATACTCCACTCTGCAGCGACTTTGGGTATAACTGCATCTTTATGCCGAACAGAAAGACCGAGCAATAAGGCAAACTCTTTGCCTCGCTTCTGATTAAAAAATAATTTGCCATATCCTCCGTAAACCAACTCTTTATATGGGCCTTGTGTCTGGTACAACACATGCGCTAAGATGTCCAATTGTGAAAGTAGTGGCCACTCTGCTAAAGCGTGATAGGCCAATCGCATATCCAAAGGGTAATTTGTAGTACCAGCGTTAAAGGACTGGTTAGGACGATTGAGGTGGGCTGCCCCAATACCCAAATTTAGCTTTTTACGATAACTTTTTTGCCATTGATAATTGACCCCGCCTGAAAAATCAACGTAAGATCGTGCCAAGTTTTCAAAAGCTTCACCGCTGGGTAAAGAGGGATCTACCACATCGCCATTCCACTGCGAATCCCAAACTAAGTCATCGGTTTTAAATCGCCGTTGGGCAAGGCCCAGCATAAGTCCTGCACTAATAAAATGTGTTCTGGATAATGGATAAGTATAGGCTCCTGAGCCACCAAAATGGACCAAACCCAAACGAGAATCTCCTGCTTGGTCATAGTTAAATATCGCACCTAAAGACCAAAAACCTCGCATGTGCTTGGGGTAAATCTTTGTATCTGCATGCAAAGAACCAGTGCGATATCGAGCCAAGTGATTCGTGTACCATTGGCTTCTTAAATTGAGCCCCACACGTGTATCTCCATTAAAAATCCCGGTCATCGATGGATTTAAATTAAGTGGGGAAGTGTAGAACTGTGAGTAATGCAAATCTTGGCCATGAATACTAAATGTCCATACGCCAAGTATGATTGCAAAAAGGATTTTAAATCGGATTACTTTCACTTCAGTAGGTTTTAATGTATAAAGTTTACAATAAAACCGGTCTTCAGGGGTAACTCAACCTGAGATCAAATCACTCAAGGTTCATTCCGCAAATATACACAAAATATTTATAACACACAGCAACAAAACTAAATAAATATTCATTTTCCTTATATACGTCAAATAAATGCCTTCATAATCTTTCGAATTTATTCTATTAACATTGTCGGGACAAAGATCTATAAACCTATATATTTCATATGTTTAAAAATTTATAATAAATTGAAAGTAATTGTATTACAAATTTTCTGCACCTATGGAACCGCTTCGCTCTCACATGAATTTTTTTAATTATCTTTCTGTGTGAATTTATAATTAATAAAATTCATGTTCGTTTCATAGAGCTAAACGCTCACTTTACCATTTCATATGTTTAAAAATTTGTACTAAATTGTAATAAATGTATTACAAATTTTCTGCAGCTATGTAACCGCTTCGCTCTCTCATGAATTTTAATCAATTTTGTGTGTGAATTTATAATTAATAAAATTCATATTCGTTTCATACAACAGAAAAACGTATTGTTTTAACTTAATTTATTAGAAATATGACCCTAAAAACAATTCTTATCACAGGAGCGACATCAGGGATTGGACGAGCAACGGCGGTTAACTTTGCCACGCAAAAAAACAACCTTATCCTTTTGGCTAGACGGGTCGATAGATTGCAACAAATCAAAGAAGCTCTTCAAAAAAAACATGATGTTAAGGTAGATATTAGAGCACTGGATGTAAGAAACTTCGACGCTTTGAAAGAAGGGTTAAGAGATATTTGGGAAGAAGAGATAAAAATAGATGTATTAGTCAACAATGCAGGCTTAGCCTTGGGATTGTCTGGATTTGAAGACGGTAAAATAAGCCATTGGGACCAGATGATTGACACGAATATCAAGGGTCTTCTTCATGTAACCAAAATCGTCTCCAAAGGGATGAAACATCGAAAAGATGGACACATTATCAACCTTTCCTCCATTGCCGGCAAGGAAGTTTATCCCCTTGGAAATGTTTATTGCGCCACCAAGCATGCTGTGGAAGCGCTTACCAAAGGAATGAGAATTGACTTATCTCCATATAACATCAGAGTTAGTCAAGTAGCTCCGGGTCATGTCGAAAACACTGAGTTTGCAAGCGTGCGGTTTGAAGGGGATGAGGAGAGAGCTAGGATCTACGAAGATTTCAATCCTGTTCGCTCTGAGGATATAGCGGAAATCATCTATTTTATCGCATCCAGACCCGTACATGTCAATATACAAGATGTACTTGTGACTGGCACTCAACAAGCTTCAGCAACCATCATCCGACGTTCTGGTAGAATATTTGATTAATATCTTAGGTTTCACTTTCAAAATCTTCAATGACCTTATCAATTTTGGCTATGAGTTTATCTCTTCCATCTTTTAAGTGTTGTAGACGAGTATACAAGAGTTCTTTTTTAACTTTTTCCTTTGCCTCCTTCCATTGTTTTTCAAGTTCCAATATTTTTTGATCTAATTCAGCCTTTACCTCCTTTTTCTTTTCAATAGACTCTGCTTTATCTGCCTTATCAAATACGATAGCATCGGGTTGAATCTCCTCCTTAATAGGCAATTGCTTCTCATCTGTAGGTGAAGTCGGAATAAAGACTTGTTCATTAACTTGCCTTTGGTTCATAAAGTGAGGAGATACGATTTCTATTTGGGATTTATGCAATAGGTCCAAGATGGCCGACTTTAAGTTGGATTGAGTGAGTAAGAGTTTACCTACATCCAATAACTTGCCATTCACTTGATAGACCACAGAGAAATCCCCTAGCTCCTTAACGTAGACAAATGGAGCCTCTAGACCTGTCTTCAAAGCTGCTTCAAGCAATCTCGATTCAATGGTTTGGTGGTGTACTTCATAACCAAGGGAAACCTCTGCTGTAACAATTGTACCAGTAGAGCGAAAAACTTCAACAGGGTGATTGACAAGATATAAGTTGGGTATCGTAATTAAATTACTATTTACGTCTTGTATTTCGGTATGAAATAATCCCTGTTCAGTAACTTTTCCAAAATAGTCGACAGTCTGAATCATATCGCCCGGTTTGAACGTCCCAACCATCTTATGAAATACCCCTGCAAAAGCATTGCCTATAAAAGTCGTAGAACTTAAAGCCAAGACGGCTGAAATTACAATACCCAATAGACTTGTAACATTTGAACGCATCACATCACTCATCGGGATAGAGAGGATAATAGCAATGAGACCGATAATAGCTAGCACCCCCATTGTCAGCTGCTTTAACAAACGCTTAGACTGAACACCTTTCTTTCGATGCTTGAACAAAAAATTTAGTATCAAATAAAGGAGTACAAATATCACAACTGTAGTTGCAAAATGCTTCCATGCAAAAAGGGATTGTATAATCATTGGAATGGTTTTATTGTTAACGCCAGTCATAAATCCTGGAAGGATAGATAAGGCCTATCCTTCATACACATAGCAACATAAAGATAACAAAAATACTAAAACCGTTGCAACATGAGAAGCCTTATTCAGTTGATTGAAGCACTTGAATTAGATCCTCCAATTTCCAAGCTTCTTCGAGCCTAAATTGGCCAATGGCTGTTCTCACTAATCGCGTTAGGTAGGCTCCGTTTCCACATGCTTTACCCAGATCATGTGCCAACGAGCGAATGTATGTTCCTTTCGAACAATTCACCTTAAAACCGACCTCCGGCCAGTCAAGTAAACTCAATTCAAAGGAATGAACAAAAATCTTTCTCGAGGATAATTCGACTTTTTGACCTTTTCTCGCGTATTTGTACGCAGCTTTACCATTTTTTTTTACAGCAGAAAACAAGGGAGGAAATTGCTCTATTTCACCTTGAAACAAAGGAATTTTTTCTTGTACTGTGTTGAAATCAAGATCGACAAGTTCAAATACAGCATCGGGCATCATCTCCGCATCAAACGTAGGAGTAGAAGCGCCAAAGCGCATATTTCCTTCATAAGTTTTATCTAAATTTTGGAAACTTTCCAGTTGCTTTGTCATTTGGCCAACTGCTATGATTAAGAGACCGGTAGCTAGTGGATCCAATGTGCCGGCATGGCCTACTTTGATTTTTTTAATTCCGAGCCTTTTCCTAAGCGCATAACGAATCTTATTGACAACATCGAAGGAGGTCCAGTTCAATGGCTTATCAACGAGAAGCAATTGCCCACTTAAAAAATCCGTTTTATCCGATATCGATACCAATGGTTCTACCTTATGACCAACACCCATGCTACTCCTATTAATCCAATTGTCAAACAATACCATCCGAAGTAAGCTAACCTCGCTCTACGAACGATGGATGTCATCCATCGACAAGCAAAATATCCCGAAATCAAAGCTGCAAAGAACCCCACTAGTAATACAGTAAATGGAAGGGTAGTATGTGTATAATCCCCCTGAATTATATCCAAAGCCACCTTCCCCAAAATAACAGGGATGACCATTAAGAAAGAAAATCGTGCGGCCTCCTCTCGATTCACCCCCAATAACAAGGCGGTCCCAATAGTTGCTCCTGATCGGGAGATACCCGGTAAAATGGCAATAGCCTGTGCAAAACCAATAAGCAAAGCAGAAGCATTACGAATCTGTAACTTCCCTCCTTTTACTTTATCCGATACCAATAACCCTATTCCTGTAAGAATTAGCATAGAACCAACCAAAAGGATATTACTATCGAACAATGCATCAATGACGTCTTCAAAGACTAAACCAATAAAAACAGCAGGAATCATTGATAGAATTATAAATCCGGCATATTGTAAAGCCGATTTCTCTCTCCGAAAAACACCCTTTAAAATAGACTGAATATCTTTTCTAAATACAATGAGAGTAGCTAGAACAGTTGCTAAATGCAGGGTAACGGTCATCAGGACCTGATCCTTAGGTATCCCCCGCTCACCAAAGAAGTAATTGGCCAGTTCCAAATGCCCACTACTACTGACGGGCAAAAACTCTGTTAGTCCTTGAATGATACCAAGCAGAAGTGCTTTTAAGTGTTCGAGCATGTCTACTTGAATATCGAATAAAATCCAATCCCCAAACCCGTTAAAATTACGATAGGGGCAAGGGTTATACGGCGAAAAGAATAAATTAGTCCTTCATCCCATACATCAGGAGAAGGCATACTTCCCCCCAACATCAAGAGTAATCCCATAACAACGACAGCAAAAGCTATCCCCAATAGTATAAAATTCTTTTTCCTCATAATCAATGTGGACTCTTGTCCATCTCCCTGATCTTTGCCCTGATGTGAAATACCCTTTTTCGGAGAAGTAACCATTATCTTTTTCTTTTCTTTAGCAGCCATTGATGCAATTATTTTATAAACAAATTAGCCGGAATCGACCATTTCATATCTTTGAAAATTTATATGTAATAAAATTCATACTCATTTTACACAAAAAAGTTAATGCCCTAAAAATTTACGCAACACGACAAAGGTACCACTTAGAAACAATACTAAGCTAAACAAAAGCAAAAATATCATCGTCAGTATAACGTATTTCATATTAAAATATTCTGCCATACCCGGCAAATAAAGCAATACTCCCACCACAGTTAAACCAAGTAAAATCGAAGCAACTGAGGCACTTCCGACAGCGTATTTAAATGATTTTCTATAGAAAGGAAGGCGGATAAAGCTCCATGAGGCTCCGACGAGTTGAAGTAGGTGAATACTGTAGGATTTGGCATCAATCATCAGCCTCAGCATATTGAATATCAACCCAATCGCTAGGATCATCAAGACCATTCCAAATATACTTAGCATCCGATTAATCCTATGTTTCCAGATATCCCAATACTCCAAATACTCCGTTTGGGCATAGACATCTTCAACTTTGGATTGGCGTTTTAGGTCCTGGATTAATTGTCCAATTTTACCTTTAGAAGAAAATTTGGCTTTTACATTAAATATAAATATATCTCTAAAGGGATTAGAGCCAACTCCCTCTAAAATATCCGCTCCTAAATCAGATTTCATAATATTCATCGCCTCATTTTTAGGGATAAATACAATGCTTTTAGGCCGAATAAAAGTGTGAGCCCTCAACACATTCTCTACTTTGTCCGCATCTGTTCGAGTAGAATTAGAGGTGAGCTCGACAACGATATTGGTATTTTCCTTAAAAAAATTGACGATGTTATCGTCGTGCAGCCAGAAGAGTAGGAGAATGCCAATAACCCATAGAAACAAGCTGGAGCTAATCAAGGTTAGAAGGACTCCTGTCCATTCACTACCGATATTACCCAGACTTTTTGCTACATTCGATTGCATCGGGCAAAGGTAGCTAATCTACTTTATATATTACATGAAATTGCTAAGTGTTCTAAAATAAGCTAGATAGCTCAAAGGATTCATCTAGCACTACACGACCTCTATCATTGCGTTTAAGGGTGATGCATTCCACGCTCGGGTCATGTTCCAAAAACAGCACATAATCTCCATCCAAAACCTCATTAAAAAAAGCGGTCTTTTCATCTAAAGTTGTTAAAGGTCGAATATCATAACACATCACATATGGCATACCGACATGCCATCTAGAAGGAAGTAAATCAGCACAATACACCACTGTTCTATGCTCCATATGGAGGATGGGCACCATCATAGCTTCTGTATGACCATAACTGAAAAACACCTTGATATCAGGACCAAAAGGAGTTTCTCCTGTCAGAGTTTGAGGTATGAAATGAATAAGTCCTTGTTCTTCCAGTGGAATAAAATTTTCTTTTAAAAAGGATGCCTTTTCTCTTGCATTGGGGTATTTTGCCCATTCCCAATGCTTCTTATTTGACCAATATTTTGCATTGGGAAAGGTAGGTATGAGTTTTCCATTTGCATCTCGTTTAACTGCACCACCATCGTGATCAAAGTGCAAATGCGTCAACCAGACATCTGTAATGTCCTCGGGTTCAAAGTCTGCCTCTTTAATAGACTGAACTAAGTCCTTACCAGAAGGATAGAAAAAAGAACGAAACTTAGCATCCTGCTTATCCCCCATCCCTGTATCTATCAGAATAAGTCTATCCTCCGTTTCAACGAGCAGACACCTCAATGCCCAATCGCACATATTATTTTCATCCGGTGGATTCATTTTCCCCCAAATACTACGGGGAACCACACCAAACATAGCTCCACCGTCCAATTTGAACCTGCCGGCATCTATGACATGTAATTTTTTTATTGCCATAATGTTTATTTTGAATACTCTGAATACAAACGCGCCATGACAATAGCTGTCTCAGCAGCCTCTTCTCCTTTATTGCCATACTTCCCCCCTGCCCTATCTTCTGCTTGCTGTCTATTCTCTACTGTTAACAATCCAAAGATGGTAGGTGTTTTGTATTTTATATTGAGTTGGATAAGGCCTTGAGCAACAGCGTGGTTAATATACTCATCATGCCGGGTCTCCCCTTTTATAACACACCCCAATCCTATTACGGCATCACAATCATTTTGAGTAAGTAGAAGTGACATGCCACCTATTAATTCAAAGCTTCCAGGGACTTCAAGCACCTTAATATCTTGTGCATCTGCACCTGAGATTTGAAGTACTTTTTTACATCCCTCCAAAAGACGAGAGGTAATGGAGTCATTCCATTGGGCGACGACGATACCAAATTTTAAACCGGACGCGTCCAGGGGGGCGCTGTCGGCACGATCGGCTATCGCTCTATCTTTGGAAGACATTATTTCAACTTATTAATATAGAGTTCAATTTGACGAGCATCTGGGGCGTTGGGATAGTCCTTTTGAATTTTCTCGTAAGCCATTAGAGCTTTGTCATTATGGCCTAGGGTCTCTTCCAATTCACCATATTTCAACAGATAGTAGGCTGCTAGGAAGTCAGAATCCTCATCTGCGGCATCCGCAGCTTTCTTATAATATTCAGCAGCCTTTTCCAAATCATTCTTCTCAGAATAAATATCTCCAAGGACTCCGAATTTCATAACAGGCATCACAGTGCCATCCGGACTATAGTCTTCGATATAGTTTAGTGCTTCCTCTAAATTACCCATACGAAGGTAGGATACCCCCGCATAATATTTGGCCAAATTAGCAACGGTTGTGCCACTATAATTATCAATGATTCCAAGAAACCCATCATAGCCACCGCCCGGATTATTCAGTGCGAGATTAAAAGAATCTTTGTCAAATTGGAATTGGGCCTGATACATTTGGTCGGCGGCTTCTGTCTCTCTAGGCATCTTATACAGGTTCATGTAGGAAAAATACCCACCAACTCCAATAATCAATGCCAGAACTACTCCAATGACCAAGTTCTTATTCTTTTCTATAAATCCTTCAACATTTCCGGTAACCTCTTCAAAGTCTACCAATAAATCTGAATTGTCTTTCTTTTTTGCCATAATATGGTATTAAATAGTAAACTATAACTCAATGAGCGCGCAAAGATACCAATTTGTATGAATTCCATCACATAGAATGATTGAAAAAAGCATTTGAAAAAAAAATTACTGCTTTTTCTACAAGTCTTAATGATTCAAATATCTTTGGGTCTTCTTAAAAGATAAAATTTGAAATCCATGGAACTCATCGACGGAAAAGCCTTAGCTTTACAAATACAATCAGAGCTCAAGGATCAAGTAGAAGCCTATACTCTTACTGGTAAAAGACCCCCTCATCTTGTCGCGGTATTGGTGGGAGAAAATCCGGCTAGTCGCTCCTATGTCCGCAATAAAATACGTTCCTGTGAACGTGTCGGATATCGCTCTACCCTACACCATTTGGAGGAGGACACTTCACAAGATGCGCTCTTGGCACTAATAGACCAACTTAATAAGGACAAAGAGGTCGATGGATTTATTATCCAACTTCCTCTTCCACGGCATATTGACCCTACAGCTGTTATATTGGCTATAGCTCCGGAGAAGGATGTTGACGGCTTTCACCCTACCAATTTTGGGAGAATGACTCAAGGACTATCCGCCTATCATCCTGCCACACCCCTTGGAATTATGGAAATGCTCAGACGTTACAATATTGACACCTCAGGGAAGGACTGTGTAGTCTTGGGTCGCAGTAATATTGTGGGACGTCCCATCAGTATAATGCTCTCTTCTAAAGGAAATCCAGGAAATGCAACAGTTACTGTCTTGCATAGTAAGAGCAAAGACATTTCAAGCAGATGTGCCCAAGCAGATATTATAATTGCAGCTATTGGCATCCCGAATTTTGTTAAGAGTAATATGGTCAAACCCGGTGCTGTAATAATAGATGTCGGAATCAACAGAGTAGAAGATGCTTCAAAGAAATCCGGATATAGGTTGGTAGGAGATGTAGATTTTGAGGCAGTTGCTGAAAAATGCAGCTTCATAACCCCCGTTCCTGGCGGGGTTGGTCCAATGACCGTTACTGCCCTTCTCCTCAACACTTGGAAATCCTATACCGGTGAAGTCTATGGATGATAATTGTAAATATGATATGACTAAAATTTTCTAATAGAATGAATAGGTTGCATCTCCTATGTTTTTCTTTATTCTCCTCCTGCTATGTATCATAAGATGAATGAAATTCATTATCATTTCATACCTAATCAAAGTTGAATTTAGTTAGGGAGAGCTCCTGTTATGCTATTATCTTTATCTATCTTTGCACTCTAAAATAACTGGAATGGAAGATAACACAAACGAAGGAGGAGGACATTTTATCGATCAGATTATCCGATCTGATATAGCCTCAGGAAAACATGGTGGACGAATACATACTCGATTCCCCCCGGAGCCCAATGGATTTTTGCATATTGGGCATTCGAAGGCAATCATTTTGAATTTTGAACTTGCTGCCAAGTATGGAGGAATGACCAATCTTCGATTTGATGACACCAACCCTGCAGCTGAAGAAACTCGTTTTGTTGAGGGTATCAAGGAAGATATCCGATGGTTGGGATATGACTGGGACGATCGGGAGTACTATGCCTCTGACTATTTCCCTACCCTTTTTGAATATGCCATAAAGTTAATCAAAAAGGGGAAAGCATATGTGGATCACTCCAGCCCTGAGGAGATGTCTAAGATGAGAGGCACTCCTACGAAACCTGGACAAGAGAGTCCCTATAGACAGCGTTCTATCGAAGATAATCTCGAACTATTTCATCGAATGCAAGCAGGAGAATTCGAAGAGGGAGAATGCGTGCTTCGAGCTAAAATAGATATGTCTTCGCCCAATATGCACATGCGCGATCCTGTCATGTATCGCATTCTAAATACTCCTCATCATCGAACAGGGACAAAGTGGAAAATTTACCCTACTTATGACTTTGCTCATGGACAATCCGACTCGATCGAAAAAATAACCCATTCACTTTGTACTTTGGAATTTGAGAACCATCGACCACTTTATGAATGGTTCATTCGAGAGTTAGAAATATTTCCATCCAGACAAATTGAATTTGCAAGGCTCAACATCAACTATACGGTCATGAGTAAACGCAAACTTCTACAACTTGTAAAAGAAAAACATGTCGATGGATGGGATGATCCTCGTATGCCCACATTGGCAGGGATGAGACGAAGAGGATATACTCCTCAGGCAATACGCAATTTTATCCTTAAGTTGGGAATAGCCAAGAGAAAACACATCATAGATCTTTCTCTATTGGAGCATACTCTCAGGGAGGACCTCAATAATATTGCTCTTCGGAGGATGGTGGTCATCGATCCTATACGGGTAGTGATAAGCAATTTTCCTGAACATCATGAGGAAGCAATGCCCGCTGACAATAACCCACGTGATCCGGAAGCAGGTAAGCGGACGATACAATTTACCAAGGAATTGTACATCGAACGCGCAGACTTTATGGTGGACCCTCCCTCCAAGTATCATCGTCTCCGTCCTGGAGGTTTTGTGCGATTAAAACACGGCTTTATACTGCAATGTGAGCATTATCAACAGGATAGCGAAGGAAAAATAATCGAAGTTACCTGTAAGTATTTCCCTGAAAGCAAAAGTGGCTCAGACACTTCGGGAATTAAAGTGAAGGGGGTTATTCATTGGGTATCTGCCAAATATGGAGTGCCCATTGAAATCCGTCTATATGATCGGCTATTTAATGATGAGAATCCGCTGGGTCATGCAGATCGAGACTTTCTGGAATTCCTCAATCCCGACTCTCTTAAGCTGTGCACCAATGCCATTGGAGAACCTTCTATATTGGAAGCTAATAAGCAGGATCGATATCAATTTTTAAGAAATGGGTACTTTGTGCAGGATACAGAATCAACCCCTGGACATTTGATTTTCAATCGAACCGTGACCTTACGTGATAGCTGGAGTAAAAAGCAAAAATAAATAATTGACACTCTGTATATGTATTTTTACATCTAGGAATAATCGCCTGCAACTTTTAGTCGAACTATGACGTTTATTTCATATAAACCATAGGATATATACATGAAAGTGCTTCGAGGTCTAAAATTCTTCCTAATTCTCTCCACTAGCTTTCCTGTAATTATACTGTCGCAGGTCCGGTGTGGAACAGATGCTTATCACTCCCAATATCTTAGACAGAATGAAGTAGCAGCAGAAGCATGGAATACACTTAATCAATTGAATATTTCCTCGTTAGAGATACGCTCAGAATTGGATATTCCGGTAGTTGTGCATATCGTCTACAGAACAGAGGAGCAAAACTTATCTGAATCAGACATCTTAGACCAATTGGACATCGTTAATGTCGCCTTAAATTCTTCCAACAAAACACATCCAGGGGTACCCACTGAATTTAAGCCATTAGCCACAGCCATGAAAATTAGGCTTTGCCTATCAGAGGAGATGCCCGGCGGAAGTAATACACTTAGGATTACTCGTCAAAAAACAGACATTCTAGACCTAGGCGATTACCGCAAACAAGATATTAAGTTTTCTACAAAAGGAGGAGTAGATGCCTGGGATACTAAAAAATATCTCAACATATGGATCGGGGAAGTCGGAAACAATATCTTAGGTTACTCCACTTTCCCGGACATGGCAGGTAATCCGGAGGATGGAATTGTTTTAGATGTGCGATACCTCCTCGGTCAAACCCCCTCCTACAATTTGTCTCGCACTTTGATTCATGAGTTGGGACATTATTTAGGCTTATGTCACCTTCCTGGATGTCTTCATGCCGGTTGTGAAGTGGATGATAACATAAAAGACACCCCCAACCAATCTCATTATTACAATTCATCTGAGTGTCCAACTTGGCCCCAAATCAGCTGTAATAGTATAGATATGTATATGAATTACATGTCTCTAGCTCCGGATGATTGTCTGCTAATGTTTACTGCTGAACAGGTCAAATTAGCCCGTTTTCTCCTAAGCATAAAGCGAAATGAATTGTTGGGCAGAACTTGTCCCGATATTGGCTCTACCCAAACCTGGTCTAATGGTTTAAAGGTTTATTATTCAGGAGATGAAGGAGCTGTAATCATTTCTTCGCCTCATGCTGCACCGGATGAATGGAAGGTCCAACTCATAAACATGGCAGGGCAGATTATGTTTGAGAGCCCTATCTCATATCGAAAGAGACTAATAATAGAACGGGAATTAGCTCAAGGCAATTATATTGTGTACTTTTACGGCCCCGGAAATAATTTTTATAAAAAAATAACTCTTTATTAATATGCGTAATTCCCGTTTAAACACCAATATTAAGAGCATTTTTCTCCTTTCGAGTCTAATATCGCTTGCCGGTTTATTTTACTCCTGTTCTCCCTGTGCTATCCAAAAAGGACCTAAGGGAAATTGGTTAAAGTATGAGATCAAAAAAGGACCTTGTTTTGGTTCGTGTCCTGTTTACAACCTGTATGTCTTTGCCGACGGAGAAGCCCTATTATACGCACAAAATTTTGTAGATGATCCAGGCATTTTTACCAGGGAATTATCCAAGGAAGAATACACACTTCTATGTGGCGCATACAAAAATGCACATTGGTCAAAACTCAAAGAGAGGTATGAGAGCAACATCGTTGACCTCCCATCCTCCCAACTGACTTTGTATGACAAGAAAGGAGACAAAAAAACTGTCCATGCGCAAGATAATATTCCAGAACCCGTCATCGCTGTTACCAATGCATTTGAAAAAATACGAAAAGACGGTGGGAAATGGAAAAAAATATTTATCAACCCTACTACAGAACATTTTGACACTAGGTGGTTGGTTCTAAATCTCAATGGAGAGGACGACCTAAATACCCTAGAGGCAAAATATAAGAAATACGGTTTAAAACGAGGAGAGCGAATCACCCCCAAATTAAACTATTGGGAAGTCACCTATGACTATACAAAGGTACCTGGAGAGTTGATGTTCTACCTATTAAGAAAAGACCCCATCGTAAAAGAGGTCGCCTATATCAGAGCTAATGTAAGAGAACCTAAAGCCCGCCCTGGCAAATCCTAATGGTTGTCTTTTCTGAATTTTTAATGGGTACAACGGCTAAAGATTTCTAAATTTATCTATCTTTATACTTGCGTTGAGACCAAATGGGTTAAGAAGAAGTAGTCTTCTCTCATTCGCGAGTATATCTTATCAAACAAATACGAGGAAATTGGATGGATAAATATTTATTAGAGTTGGAATTGTTTGATATACACAGAAATTTTGGAATTACTTTAATTAATTTATCACAAAAATGGACAAAAATGAAATGGTTTATTCTCCATTTGATATGGTTATTAATGGCAGGGTGTCACACCGCTAAGATCCCACAATCGCCCCCATCTGATAAAGAAAGTATTCACTTTGGTCATGGCGGTGGATTTTCCGGCGCTGTTAATAGTTTTGTGTTGACAGAAGGGGGATATTTATATTCCGGAGATGGCGAATTTCAACCCTTCCAATATATAGGACGTATAAAGAAAAACCAACGGCAACAATATTTCAAAATTCTAAAATCAATTATAGATCGACATCCTTCTATTAACCAACCTGGGAACACGTATAAGTTCGTTACATTCAATGGGCATGCAGGTAAGATAAAATACGTATGGAGCGATCAATCCCTCCCCCCTAAAAAGTTGCGTATTTTGCATGAAATATTAGAGGGAGAAGTCCAGCGCATAAGACAGGAGTAGGCATAAGTTTAATTCGAATACATAAAAATCAAATAAAGGATAAAAGAATCTCACACAAACGAGGTATTTGGTTTATCTTTGGGCCCCGATAGGCAGGTCGAAAATTCCTGTCCATTCTTGTATTTTTAAGCCTTGCAATGACTATTAAAACTCCTCCTCCCGCTATCTTATTATTAGAAGACGGCACAGTATTTCATGGTATTGCTGCCGGTAAAATCGGCACAACAACCGGAGAAATATGTTTTAATACCGGGATGACCGGGTACCAAGAAGTCTTCACTGATCCATCTTATCATAGACAAATCCTAGTAACCACAAATGTCCATATCGGCAACTACGGCATAAAAGACAATGAGGCGGAATCGGATATAATTAGAATTAGGGGATTAGTTTGTCGTAACTTTAATATTAGCTACTCCAGGAGCTCAGCGAATGAAGATATCCAATCTTATTTTGAAAGGGAAGGATTAGTCGGTATTCAGGATATTGATACTCGAGCAGTTGTCATGCATATCCGAAATAAAGGGGCTATGAATGCAATTATCTCTTCAGAGGAACTCGACCTTGACATACTTAGAAAAAAATTAAAGGAGGTTCCATCCATGTCCGGACTCGAATTGGCTTCAGAGGTGAGCACAAAAACACCCTATACCCTAGGAGAAACAAACGATGGTTTTAAAGTAGCAGTGCTTGATTTCGGCGTTAAACGCAATATTTTGAATTGTCTTACAGAAAGAAATATGAAGGTCAAGGTTTTTCCTGCTAAAACTCCATTTGAAGAAATAGAACAATGGGCTCCGGATGGTTATATGTTGTCCAATGGCCCGGGAGATCCTGAGCCCATGGGATACGCAATTGAATTAACGGAGCAAATTCTCGCCTCTCATAAACCCCTGATGGGTATCTGTTTAGGACATCAGGTCCTATGTCTTACTTTAGGCATGAAATCCGTAAAAATGTTCAATGGACATCGTGGAATCAACCACCCTGTCAAGAATCTTACGACAGGGCATTCCGAAATAACGAGTCAAAATCATGGTTTTATGATAGAACTGGATAGTGCCAAAGGGATAAAAGATATAGAAGTCACACATGTTAATCTCAATGATCATTCTTTAGAAGGAATCGCTCATATGAAATTGCCGGTATTCAGCGTTCAATACCATCCGGAAGCATCTCCCGGACCGCATGACTCCAGATATCTTTTTGACAATTTCCTGAATCATTTAGAGCAATATAGTGCTACAATCAATACATCAATCACAAAATAAATCTTTCCTTAATGAGTAAAATAATTGACATTCAGGCTAGAGAAATCCTTGACTCTCGCGGAAATCCTACGGTAGAAGTTGAATTGTTAACAGATAGTGGCTTTGTAGGGCGCGCTTCTGTACCATCCGGTGCTTCCACTGGAAAATTTGAAGCGGTAGAACTACGAGACGGGGACACAAGATATGGGGGAAAGGGAGTATTGAAAGCATGTGCCAATGTTACAACTGAAATCAATGATGCCCTAATCGGTTTAGATGTGTTTGACCAAGTTATCTTAGACCAAGCAATGATTGAACTTGATGGAACAGATAATAAATCCAGATTGGGAGCCAATGCCATTTTAGGGGTTTCTCTGGCTGCCGCGAAGGCCGCTGCTGAAATGTCCGGCCAATCCCTTTTCCGCTATTTAGGAGGGACAAATGCCAAAACACTACCCGTTCCTATGATGAATATTATCAATGGAGGCTCACATGCAGACAGTTCGATGGATATTCAAGAATTTATGATTGTGCCAGCTGGTGCTCCTTCTTTCTCAGAAGCTTTGCGAATGGGAGCAGAAATTTTTCATACCTTAAAATCGCTCCTAAAATCTAAGGGCTTTTCAACTAATGTAGGAGATGAAGGAGGATTTGCTCCTAATCTCCCTTCTAATGAAGCTGGAGTCGAAATCATATTATCCGCTATCGAAAAGGCCGGTTATAGACCTGGAGAAGATGTATGGTTGGCCCTTGATGCAGCGGCTTCAGAATTTTATCTGGCAGAAGAGAAGAAGTATCATCTTCACAAATCTTCGGGTGAGAAATTAACGCCTGATGAAATGGTCAATTATTGGGAAACATGGGTTGATAAATATCCTATATTTTCATTGGAAGACGGATTGGACGAAGAGGACTGGTCCGGATGGAAATTGTTAACTGAACGATTGAAGTCCAGGATACAACTTGTCGGTGATGATTTATTTGTGACTAATGTCAATCGACTACAAAGAGGTTTGGACGAAGGTATTGCAAATTCTATTTTGATCAAAATTAACCAGATTGGAACTTTAACCGAGACAATGGACACGGTAGAACTCGCCAAGACACATGGCTATACCAATGTAATTAGTCATCGCAGCGGAGAAACAGAAGATACAACCATTGCTGACTTGGCAGTTGCTCTAAATGCAGGACAGATCAAGACCGGCTCTTTATCCCGAACAGATCGAATTGCCAAATATAATCAGTTGATGAGAATCGAAGACGAGCTTGAGGACTTAGCTTATTTTCCAGGAACGAGTATCATTCGACGATTTAATTAAGGGGCATAATTTAGACAAAAGTACTCTTATAAAATAGGTGTAATTATATCGGGAATACTTTTGTAGCCCTATCCTCGGCAAGGATCAAGGCATCTTTATCAAGATCACAGGGGATACCATTTTGTTCACAAAACAGTAATAGGTTTTCGGTGGGCAAGTTTCCTGTCAAATCATCTTTGGCCATCGGACAACCACCATACCCTTTAATGGCGGCATCAAATTTTCTACAACCACTTTCATATGCAGCTTTTACATTTCTATACCAATTGGAGGGTTGAGTATGGAGATGAGCACCAAAATGACACAGAGGATATGTATTTATCAACCCTTCAAAAAGATAGGCGATACTTTCCGGATTCGCAATTCCAACCGTGTCCGATAAGGCAAAATGAGTAATACCCGCTTGAACCAAACGCTCGACCCAGTGAGATGCTATTCCAAGATTCCAAGGATCTCCATAAGGATTGCCAAATGCCATTGAAATATACACCATCAAATTTTTATGATTGGTTAAACAAAGATCTTGTATATCTAAGACCCGTTCAAGGCTCTGCTCAATTCCGGCATTTGTATTCCTGATTTGAAAGGTCTCGGATATAGAAAACGGAAACCCAAGGAAATCAATCTGATCAAATTGAAGGGCATCCAATGCCCCTCTTTTATTGGCTACAATAGATAGCAACCTGGTATTCGTATGGGATAAATCCAATTTTCGAAGCACATCAGGGGTATCCTTCATCTGTGGAATAGCCTTAGGAGACACAAAGCTTCCAAAATCCAATACATCAAACCCAACATCCAAAAGCCCTTGAATATACATTACTTTCTTCTCTGTTGGAATGAATTCCTTTATACCCTGCATAGCATCTCGGGGACATTCTGTTATATAGATTGGCTCCTTTTCCATGGTGTAAAATTGCATAAAATATATGACAATGCAGTCTGTTTATTAAAAAAACTATACAACTACTCAAGAGGCCGCCAGCTGCAAAGTCTCCGAATCACTCCGACTTCAAATGCATGTTTTAAGTTAAATATAACACCTGATCAAACGATAAAAAGGCAATTAATGGTCATCATATCGAATATAATAGTACTTTTGCGCCTCATTTATAAAAACCACAGGTTTAACACATATGCAGTCAATTCGAAATATAGCCATTATCGCACACGTAGATCATGGTAAAACCACCCTTGTTGATAAGATACTTCACGAGGCCAGCATCTTTAGCAAGCATAAGACAACAGGTGATCTCATCCTTGACAACAATGATTTGGAGAGGGAGCGTGGCATTACCATATTGTCTAAAAATGTTTCTATCCTCTACAAGGATACAAAAATTAACATCATCGATACGCCCGGGCACAGTGACTTTGGAGGGGAAGTCGAACGAGTATTAAAAATGGCTGACGGAGTGTTGTTGCTCGTGGATGCATTTGAAGGAGCCATGCCTCAAACCAGATTTGTGTTAGGGAAAGCCTTGGAATTAGGGCTTACCCCTATTGTAGTCGTCAATAAAGTGGATAAGGAAAATTGCACACCGGAAGAAGTTCATGAAGATGTTTTTGATCTGATGTACAACTTGGGTGCAACAGAGGAACAACTGGACTTTCACACCCTTTATGGATCAGCCAAGCAAGGATGGATGAGTGAAGATTGGCGGAAACACGACAATTCTGTAAAACCTCTTTTGGATGCAATTATCGAACATATTCCAAGCCCGATAGAACGCCCGGGCCCTTTACAAATGCAGATTACTTCTCTAGATTACTCTGCATTTACCGGAAGAATAGCCATTGGAAGAGTATTTCGTGGTATTGTGGAGGAGGGGAAAGATTATATGCTCTGTATCAAAGAAGGTTCCCCAAAAAAAGTGCGAGTTAAAGAGTTATTTATTTTTGAAGGACTTGGTAAAAAGAAGGTACAATCTGTGGTAAATGGAGATATATGTGCTATTGTTGGTATAGAAGGATTTGAAATTGGAGACACATTAGCTAATATAGAGAATCCGGAACCCTTACCCCGAATTCGGATAGATGATCCAACCATGAGTATGATGTTTACCATTAATACGTCTCCCTTCTTTGGGAAAGAAGGTAAATTTGTTACATCCAGACACCTTAGAGATCGATTGTATAAAGAGACAGAGAAGAATTTAGCCTTACGAGTAGAAGACACTGATTCCGAAGACAAATTTATAGTTTTTGGACGGGGAATTTTACATCTTTCGGTATTGATCGAAACGATGAGGAGAGAGGGGTATGAACTTCAGGTAGGAAAACCTGAAGTCATATACAAGACAATAGACGGGGAGAAAATGGAACCTTATGAAACATTAGTTGTAGATGTCCCGGAAGAGCATTCCAGTAAGGTAGTGGATCTTGTGACAAGGCGTAAGGGAGAGTTGCACATTATGGAGCCCAAAGGAGATATATTGCACTTGGAGTTTGAGATTCCATCCCGAGGGCTTATCGGCTTAAGAAATATGATTCTCACTAACACATCCGGTGAAGCAGTTATGAACCACCGATACCTAAAATACGGACCTGTAAAAGCAGATATTGAGACGCGCTCTAAAGGGTCTTTAGTATCTATGTCTACAGGGAAGAGTACGGCATTTGCTATCGATAGACTGCAAGACAGAGGACGATTTATGGTTAGCCCCGGGGAGGAGATCTACAAGGGACAAATCGTAGGGGAACATACACGTGCTAATGATTTGGAAGTCAATCTCGTCAAGAAGAAAAAGCAAACCAACATTAGAGCTGCGGGTTCAGATGATGCCGTTAAGATAGCGCCAAAAGTAGATCTCTCTTTAGAAGAATCAATGGAGTTTATTAAAGAAGATGAATTACTCGAAGTAACACCTTTAAATATTCGTATGAGGAAAATGGGATAAGGGCAGATTATATTCGATTGTATTTGTTGAATAGAACGAAAATAGTCTACTTAGTTAGAAAAGAAAATCATCACACCATATAGGATGATTAAAAGATAAAAGCGAATTTGTCAAGGTAGCTACCTTTGTATTAATAGACATTTCTTATCTTCGCCCTATTATTTTAGATTTAGATGGTATTTCATACCTCTTATAATAAATGTTAAACCACTAAG